>JANLUW010000539.1:0-7228 GCA_031363645.1 Rhizobacter sp.
CGGCCATGCCTCGATTGGTCGGAGCGGCGCGACCACCTCACCGGCACGCTCGCCACGGCCCTGCTCGAACACGGCATCGAGCGCAAGTGGCTGGCCCGTGTGGCCGGCTCGCGTGCGCTCACCTTGTCACCGGCAGGTGCAGCGGCGTTGGCGCCGTGGATCGACGCGGGAGCAGTCGCTCGCCGCGCCTGAGGTCTTGACATCGGCGGCAGCGTGACCATGCCGCACAATCACGGCGAATTTGGACTGGGCACCGCGCTGTGGCCTGCCGGCGTCGGCCCGCCGCACGCACCTCACGCACCTCACGTGTCCGATACACCCGCCAGCCGCACGAGCCCACCCCATGACCATGACCCACACCGTTGATCTGTCCCTCCTGCAGCGTCACCCGCCGGCTGCGGCCGCGCGCTGGTCGGTCGCCGAGGTCGAGGCCTGCTTTGCGCTGCCGTTCATGGACCTGCTGTATCGCGCCCAGCAAGTGCACCGCGCGCACTTCGACGCGAGCGCGGTGCAGTTGTCGACGCTGCTGTCGATCAAGACCGGTGGCTGCGAAGAAGACTGCGCCTATTGCCCGCAGTCGGCCCGCTTCGAGACCGGCGTGGCCGCGAGCAAGCTGATGCCGCTGCAGGAAGTTGTCGAGGCGGCGCGCGCCGCGAAGGCGCAGGGCGCGACGCGCTTTTGCATGGGCGCCGCGTGGCGCAGCCCGAAAGCGCGCGACATGCCGCGCGTGGCCGCGATGGTCAAAGAGGTGAAGGCGCTCGGCCTCGAGACCTGCATGACGCTCGGCATGCTCGACGCCGAACAGGCGCGCACGCTGGAGGATGCCGGGCTCGACTATTACAACCACAACCTCGACAGCGCGCCTGATTTCTACCCGAACATCATCGGCACCCGCACCTACCAAGACCGACTCGACACGCTGGAGCAGGTGCGCGCGGCGGGCATCAAGGTGTGTTGCGGCGGCATCGTCGGCATGGGCGAGAGCCGCACGCAACGCGCCGGGCTGATCGCGCAGCTCGCCAACCTCGAGCCGCACCCCGAGTCGGTGCCGATCAACAACCTGGTGCAGGTGCCGGGCACGCCGCTGGCCGGTACCGAGGCGATCGACCCGTTCGAGTTCGTGCGCACGATCGCGGTCGCGCGCATCACGATGCCGACCGCGATGGTGCGGCTCTCGGCCGGGCGCGAGCAGATGGACGACGCGGTGCAGGCCCTGTGCTTCGCGGCCGGTGCCAACTCGATCTTCTACGGTGACAGATTGCTCACTACCGCGAACCCGCAGGCGGCACGCGACCGGGCGCTGTTTGAGCGGCTCGACCTGCGGGTCGACGAGCGAGTCAGCGCATGAGCGACGGCCGCAAACCCGTCACGCTGCACTGCCTGCGCGCGATGCACGCGGCGGGCGAGAAAAGCGCGATGCTGACCTGCTACGACGCGAGCTTCGCGCGGCTGCTCGATGCCGCGGGTGTCGACGTTTGGCCGAGCGCGTGCAGGTGGCTCACCACCGCGACCGCGCACGAGCTCGTCACCATCCAGTCGGCGCGTGCCTTCACCGCGGCGCTGGTGTTGGCGTAGACGACCACGGTGCGGTCGGGGTGGGCGTCGCAGAACGCCGCGAACGCGTCGGGCGGGCAGCCGAGAGCGAGCAGGTGGCCGCGAGATCGGGCATCAGCACGCGCTTGGTCGACGACAAAATCTTCGCCGTCTCGCGCATGAAACGCACGCCCGCGACGACCAGCGTGCGCGCCGCGTGCGAGCGGCCGAAGCGCGCCATCTCGAGCGAATCGGCCACGCAGCCGCCGGTCTGCAGCGCAAGGTCTTGAATGTCACCGTCGACGCAATAGTGCGCGACCAGCACCGCGTCGCACGTTTTCAGTTAGCGCCCGATCTGGTCGAAGCGTTCGGCCTTGTTCGAGTCCATTTACGGGTTCACCCAGTGTTGGTAGCCCTTGCGCCGCAAATCACACGCCGGGCACAGGCCGCAGCCGTAGCCCCATGCGTGGCGGTGCGTGCGGTCGCCGAGGTAGCAGGTGTGCGTGTGCTCCACGGTCAGCTCGATCAGCGGCTCGCCGCCGAGTTGCTCGGCGAGGGCCCAGGTCTGCGATTTATCGAGCCACATCAGCGGCGTCTCGATCGTCATCGGCGCGTCGAGGCCGAGGCTGATCGCGACCTGCAGCGCACGCAGCGTGTTGTCGCGGCAATCGGGGTAGCCGGAGAAATCGGTCTCGCACATGCCGCCAACCAGCACGCTCAAACCGCGCCGGTACGCCACCGCCGCAGCGAAGTTGAAGAACATCAGGTTGCGGCCCGGCACGAAGGTGTTGGGCAGGCCTTGCGCGTTCATCTCGATCGCGCGGTCGTCTGTCATCGCGGTGTCGGAGATCTGGCCGAGCAGCGAAAGATCGAGCAGGTGATCGTCGCCCAGCCTGCGTGCCCAGCGCGGGAACTGCGTGTGCAGCGCTGCGCGCACATGCAGCCGGCATTCGAGCTCGACGCTGTGGCGCTGCCCGTAGTCGAAGCCGATCGTCTCGACGTGCGCGTAGCGGTCGAGCGCCCACGCGAGGCACGCGGTCGAGTCCTGCCCGCCCGAAAGCAACACGAGTGCGCGGCGCGGGTCAACCTGATCCGACAGGCGACGGCGCGGCGACTCCGCGGCTCGCTCAGCCACGCGTTTCGCCGTGGCCGAGCACGATCCACTTCAGTGACGTGAGGCCTTCGAGCCCGACCGGACCGCGCGCGTGGAACTTGTCGGTGCTGATGCCGATCTCGGCGCCCAGGCCGTACTCGAAACCGTCGGCAAAGCGGGTCGAGGCGTTGACCATCACACTGGCCGAATCGACCTCGCGCAAAAAGCGCTGCGTGTTCGCGTGGCTCTCGGTAAGGATCGCATCGGTGTGGTGCGAGCTGTAGCGGTTGATGTGCGCGATGGCCTCGTCGAGGCCAGCGACCACCTTCACGCTGATGATGGGTGCGAGGTATTCCTCGGACCAATCTTGTTCGGTCGCGGCGGTGAGCTTCGCGTTCGGCACGTCGCGCAGCAACGCAAGTGCAACCGCATCGCCGCGCATCTCGACGCGCTTGGCCGCGAACAGCGCGCCGATGCGCGGCAGGAACGCTGCAGCGATGTCGGCATGCACCAGCAGTGATTCGGCCGCGTTGCACGGGCTGTACTTCTGCGTCTTGGCGTTGTCGGTCACGCGCAGCGCCATCTCGAGGTCGGCGCTCGCGTCGACATATACGTGGCAGTTACCGTCGAGGTGCTTGATCACCGGCACCTTGGCTTCACGCGAAATGCGCTCGATCAGCCTCTTGCCGCCTCGCGGGATGATCACGTCGACGGCCTCGGGCGAAGCGATGAGGTAGCCGACGGCGGCGCGGTCGGTGGTCTGTACCAATTGCACTGCGTCGGGTGGCAGGCCGGCATCGACGAGCGCGGCCTGCACGATTTGCCACAGCGCGCGGTTCGAGTGGATCGCCTCCGAGCCGCCGCGCAAGATGGCCGCGTTGCCGCTCTTGATCGCGAGCGATGCGGCCTCGATCGTCACGTTGGGCCGGCTCTCGTAGATCATGCCGAACACGCCGAGCGGCACACGCATCTGGCCGACCTGGATGCCGCTCGGGCGGCTGCGAAGGTTCGTGATTTCGCCGATCGGGTCGGGCATCGCGGCGATCTGCTCGCAGCCCTCGGCCACCGTCTCGATGATGTGCCCGGTGAGTTTCAGGCGATCGACCATTGGCGCCGCGAGGCCGGCTTGTTCGGCCGCGGTGATGTCGAGCGCATTCGCGTCGTGCAGCGCCTGCGGGTCGGCTCGCAGCCGACGCGCCAGCGCGAGCAACGCCGCATTCTTGGCAGCAGTCGGTGCAGCCGCCATGCGCGAAGCAGCGGCGCGCGCGGCTCCGCCCATGTGAGCGATCACGGCTTGGAGGTCGGTCGAGGTCATGGCGCAGATTGTCGCAAACCGGGCGAGGCTGCGCGCATTCGGCTCAGCCCGAAGCCCGAGCGTTCTTCGCATTCGATTTACAGCGTGAAAGGCAGTGGACCGACAACTCTGTCCGGCGTGCAGCCTGTCAGGCCGGCGTACACCTCACCACGTCGCCGACTCGCAGCACGCCGCCGCTCAGCACCCGTGCCGTCAACCCACCGTGACCACGCATCGCGTTGTAGCCGCCGGCGCCGAGCGCGGCTTCCATCAACGAACACGGCTCGCATGGGCCGGTGATTTCGAACGCCACCTCATCGCCGATGCGCAAAATCAGCGGCTGGTCTTTGAACAGCGCACGCGCGGCCAGCAGGTTGAGCCCGCGTACCACGAGGTTGCGCCGCAGCCGCACGGGCTCGATCTGCGCGAGACCCGCGAGCGATGCGATCGCCGGCAAGTGCTCGGCCTGGATCAGCGTGACCTGGCGCTTGCCGCCGGTCGGCGGGGTCGGCGGGGTCGGTACACGTGCCGCGCTGCGGTCACCTTCGAGGCCGCGCCCGGCGATGGCTTGCGCCGCTTCGACCGAGCGCATCGGTGCGGCGCGGGCGGGGCGCAGCAAGATCGCCTCGAGGCGGCCGTGCCGCGGGAAACGTGTGGTCTGCGCGCGCAAGCCGTTGGGTGCCAGCGTGTTGGTCGGATTCAATTCACGCAAGCGATTCCCCTCACATGTTTCGGCGCGGTGCGCTGATCATCGGCAGTTCGCGCCGCGAGAGCCAGGCCCCGACCAGCGCGTGCAAATCGCGCACCTGCGCGGCCTGCCAGACCAGCTCGGGCGGCGCAACGCGTGTGCCCGGCGCGCTGCTTCGCAACTGCGCCGCGAGCTCGACCACGAACTGCGCGACCTTCGCCACGCGCACCGGTTGGTTCGGCGCCGCGACCATCATTTGCATCTGCGCCAGCACGCCATCGGCAAGGCGCTGCAGCCACTGCTCGGCCCGCACGCTGCCCGGCTTCTGCGCCGAGCGCACGAACACCAGGTGCTCGAAGCCGAGCGCCGCGGTGGCCTGCTCGTCGAGGTTGGCCAGCCCGAGTTTCAACGCATCGGGCAGGCCGGCCGGCGAGTGCGGCAACACGACGATCAGCTGGCGCGCGCCGCGCGCGTGCAACCAGCGCGCGAGCAGGTGCAGGTCGTGCGGCTGAGGGCGCACGAACGCGAGCTCGCGGCCGTTCGCGTGGCGCTCGCGGTCGAACACGATGACGGCGAGGTCGGCGATCGGCGCCGCCGCTGTCGTGGGCCCGTCGAACGCGTCGAACGTATCGACGACAACCGGCTCCAGGCCGTGCATCGCGATTGTCAGCGCGCGCGTCGCGAGCACTTTCACGTGGGCGAAGCGGCGGCCGGCGAGCAGGGCCTCGAGCACCGCCGAACCGAGCGCGCCGCCGCCACCCGCGACGAGCACCGTGGTCAGCCGATCGGCATCTTTTGCCGGTGAAGACCGGCCTGCGCGCAGCGCGTGGTTCAACAGCGACATGAGCGCACTGTAACCACGCGTTGCGCGCCGACCCGCGTTGAATGCGACGGCGATGGCCGCATGTCGTGGCCGCGGGGTAGCATTACCGCGCCAATCTTTCGAAGGAGCCAAACATGATCCGTGCCCTGTCGTCCCACTCGTTCCGTCGCGCGCTGGCCGCCGGTTTCGCTGCGCTCGCGGTGCTCGGCCTCTCGGGCTGCGGCTACAACAACTTTCAGTCGCTCGACGAGCAGAGCAAGGCCGCGTGGTCCGAGGTCCTGAACCAGTACCAGCGCCGCGCCGATCTCATTCCCAACATCGTGGCGACCGTCAAGGGCGAGGCCAGTTTCGAGCAAGACACTTTGACCAAAGTGATCGAGGCGCGCTCGAAGGCCACGAGCATCCAGGCCACACCCGAGCTCGTCAACGACCCTGCCGCATTCCAAAAATTCCAGGCCGCGCAGAGCCAGTTGACCGGTGCGCTGAGCCGCTTGATGGTGGTGGCCGAGCAGTACCCGCAGCTCAAGGCGAACCAGGCGTTTCAAGACCTGCGCGTGACGCTCGAAGGCACCGAGAACCGCATCACCGTGGCACGCAACAAATACATCAAGACAGTCGAGCAATACAACGTGCTCGCGCGCAGTTTTCCAAACAACCTGACCGCGATGGTGTTCGGCTACCAACCCAAAGCGAACTTCACGGTGCAGAACGAAGCGCAGATTTCGGTGCCACCGAGCGTCGACTTCGGCAAGCCGGCTTCGGCCGCGAAGTGAGCACTGTGCATTCGCCCATCGACGCGAGCCGTTGATGCTGCGCTGCCTGCTCGCCGGGTGTGTCGCTGCGCTGCTGTGGTTCGCCGCGGTGGCGCACGCGCAAGACGTGCTGCCCGTGCCACCGCTGAGCGCCCGCGTGGTCGACCAGACCGGCACGTTGACCGAGCCGCAGGCGACTGCGCTGATCCAGAAGCTCGCGCTGATCGAAACCCAGCGCGGCGCGCAGGTTGTCGTGCTGATCGTGCCGACGACCGCACCAGAAGACATCGCGGCTTACGGCCAGCGGGTAGCCGAAGCCTGGAAGGTCGGGCGCCGTGACGTGGGTGACGGCCTCGTGATCGTCGTCGCCAAGAACGACCGGCGCATCGCCATCGAAGTTGCGAAGACGCTCGAAGGCCCGATCCCCGACGTGCTCGCGGGCCGCATCATCAATGAGCAGATCAAGCCTGCGTTCAAGGCGGGCGACTATGCGGGCGGGCTCGATGCCGCGATCGACCGGCTCGACAAAGCCATCGGTGGCGAAGCACTGCCGGCGCCCACCCGCAATACCGGCGCACGCGCCGCGAAGCGTGGCATGTTCGGTGGCTTCGACATTCAAGACCTCGCGATCTTCCTGTTCGTCGGCGTGCCGATCGCCGGTGCGTTGCTGACGGGCATCTTCGGCCGCAAGTTCGGCTCGGTGCTGACCGGCGGCGCGATCGGCGGCATCGCGTGGTGGCTGACCGCCAGCGCGCTGGTGGCTGGCGGCGCCGGGCTGGTCGCGCTGTTCCTCGTCGGCGTGATGGGCATGGGCGGTGGCATGCTGGGTGGACTCGGCGGTGGCCGCGGCCGCAGCGGCGGGCCGATCATTTGGGGCGGCGGTTCCGGAGGCGGCGGTGGCGGTGGCGGTGGCGGAGGCGGTGGGTTCAGCTCCGGCGGTGGCGGTGATTTCGGCGGCGGCGGCGCGTCGGGGAGCTGGTGATGGCGAACCGTCTGATGCGATTCCTGAAGCACCGAAGCGTCGACGAGGCCGACGCCAAACGCC
>JANLUW010000469.1:0-17168 GCA_031363645.1 Rhizobacter sp.
GGCACGTTCCGATATATTACTCACCCGTTCGCCACTCGCCACCAGGATTGCTCCCGTGCTGCCGTTCGACTTGCATGTGTAAGGCATGCCGCCAGCGTTCAATCTGAGCCAGGATCAAACTCTTCAGTTCGATCTTGATAAGAATACTCAAAGAATTGATAGGGACTTTATTTGCATAAAGTCCTTACTGTTTTCTGTGAGCGTTTAAGGTCCATGAGACCTCGACTTTCCAGGCTTCCCCAGATCGTCTTGGCACTCGCCTTCAAACGCCCACACTTATCGGCTGTTAGTTTTTAAAGAACTAGCCTTGCGGCGACACCTCGCGGTGCATGCTGTTGCTTTCGCAGTTATCAGCGTAGCCTGTGATTATCGCTCGGTTTATACAACCTTGTCAACAACCCGACTATTTCCCGGCTTTTTGTTTTGATCCGCTGCGTTTGCAGGGTTTCGCTCTACTTGGCCGGGGGATCGATTTTGACATGTTTTTTAGACGCTGTCAAAAACTGCTTTCTCGCTTTCTCCGCTCGTTTGGCTAGATCTTCGCTTTCGCTTTGACCCGCTTTCTTGAGCGAAGCCTGTGACTGTAGCACAGACTTTCCGGTGAGCTACCGCTTTCCAGTCAACTTTGCGTGAAGCGCTAGGAAGTCGCAGTCCGATCTGTACTCGACGCCAGCCGAAGAGACTTCGCCGCCCGTGCACACGCCTGCTCTGGCTCATCTGCGGACAAAATGCTTTCCAGCTGCGCAACCCAGCGCCGCGTATCTGTACGCAACACGTATTGCTTAATCGATGCGATCTGAGATGGGTGCATGGAAAAGCTGCGCAAGCCCATCGCAAGCAACAGTTGCGTGAACTCCGGATCGCCCGCCATCTCACCGCAAACGCTGACGTGCCTGCCAGCCGCTCGCGCTTGCACGATCACGCGCTCCAACAGGCCAAGCACTGCCGGGTGCCATGGGTCGTACATATGCGCGACGGCATCATCCGCACGGTCGATTGCCAGCGTGTACTGGATCAGGTCATTGGTACCGATCGAGACGAAGTTGAAATGCCGCAGGAATGCCGGCAATATCAGCGCTGCGGCCGGTATTTCGATCATCGCGCCAATCTCGACATCGCTGAACACCTTGCCGGCCTCGCTCAGCTGTTGGCGCGCGCGCGCCACCGCCTCCAAAATCAGGCGAACCTCGCTCAGGTGTGCAACCATCGGAATCAGCAGCCGCACCTTTCCATAGGCACTCGCCCGAAGAATAGCGCGGAGCTGCTGCCGAAACATGGCAGGTTCCGACAAGCTCCAGCGAATCGCCCGCAAACCCAACGCCGGGTTGAGTGCATGTTCGTGACGCAATTCGTTCGCTGACATCCGGTCGAGCGGCTTGTCGGCGCCGATGTCGACTGTGCGGATAGTCACCGGCAGCCCCTTCATCGCCTCGACCGCCGCACGGTAGGCTTCGAACTGCTCATCTTCGCCGGGCAACTCGCCCTCACGGTTCATGAACAGGAACTCGCTGCGGAACAGGCCCACCCCGACCGCGCCGGATTCGAGCGCAGCGATCGCGTCGCTCGGCATCTCGATATTTGCCAAAAGTTCGACCCGCTCGCCGTCGAGCGTGACGGCCGGCGTATGGCGCAACCGCGAAAGCCGCTCGCGCCCCAGTTCGCTCTGGCGCTGCCGGAATCGATATTCCTCGAGAACGATAGGCGACGGATCGACGATGACGATGCCCGCGTCACCGTCGATCACGAGCCAGTCGTCCTGCCGGACGATGCGGCTCGCATCGCGCGCGCCGACCACTGCCGGAATGTCCATGCTGCGGGCGACGATTGCGGTGTGTGAGGTCTTGCCACCCACTTCGGTGATGAAACCGGTAAACACGCTGCGTTTGAATTGCAGCATGTCAGCGGGTGCGATGTCATTGGCCACAAGCACCAACGGATCTTCGCCAGCGAAGTCGCGTGGCTTCACACCGGGCGCTGGCGCAAACGCAGAAGCCGGGCCACGTGCCATTGCGCGGAGCCAGCGCTCGACGACCTGCTCGAGGTCGGCCTTCCGCTCGCGCAGGTACGCGTCTTCCATCTCGTCGAACTGCCGCGCCAGCACCTCAAGCTGGGCCGACAGCGCCCACTCGGCGTTGTAGTGGCGCTCGTAGATCCACCGTTTGGTGGCGCCGGTCAGAGCCTCGTCGTTCAGCAGCATCAGGTGCACATCGAGCAGCGCCGAAAGCTCGGCCGGCGCCTCGTCGGGCAGATCGCGCTGTAACGTGGTGAGCTCGTGAGCCACCGCATCCCGGGCGGCGCGCAGACGCATGACTTCGGCGTCGACCCGTTCCTCGTCAATGAAGTAGTGCGCCACATCGACTCGGCTCGAGGCGACGAGCACGGCTCGCCCAATCGCAACGCCGCGTGAAACCGGCAAGCCGAATACCTGAAAGCTCATGCGATTCATGTTAGCAGCGTGCCACCCTGCACCACTGCAGGATTTGCCCGTGTCACAGCAGCGTCACCGGCGCTTCACGTCGGCGTCATCGCAGGTCGCGAGCATCGTCGGTGAACCCGACACGGAGTGCCCGAATGCGCGACCTGCCCCTGCCCACCTTCCCGCTTGCCGAGCTCGGCAGCACTGCCCACTCGCGAAGGTCGTTGCAACGACTCGACCAGCCCGTGCGCGCATCGGTTGTCGACGCACCTCGCCTCGATGTCGTCTGGGCGCGCAGCGAAGGCGAGGTGCGGCAAGCCCAGCGGCTTCGGTATCTGGTTTTTGCCGAGGAAATGGGCGCGCGGCTGACACCGCCCCACAATTCACCGACTGGTCACGACATCGATTTGTTCGACCCGTTCTGCGAGCACCTCTTGGTGCGCGCTGCGGCGACCGACGGCGAACCCGGCCCCGTCATCGGCACCTACCGCGTGTTGACGCCGGCGAACGCCAAGCGTGTCGGCAGCCTGTACAGCGACAACGAGTTCGACCTGACCCGGCTGCGCCCGCTGCGCGCTCGAATGGTCGAGCTCGGCCGCTCATGCGTTCACCCCGATTGGCGCACCGGCGGCGCAATCCTGGCGCTGTGGGGCGCGCTGGCGGAGTTCATGTACCGCAACGATCTGGACACCATGATCGGCTGTGCCAGCGTCAGCATGCGAGATGGTGGGCACTTCGCGGCGAGCCTATGGACGCAACTGCGCCAAACGCGTCTGGCGCCGATTCAGTGGCAGGTGACACCGCGGCTGGCATTGCCGGTCGACGAGTTGCGTCACGACCTGCAAGTCGATGCCCCGGCGTTGATCAAGGGGTACCTGCGGTGCGGTGCGAAGGTACTGGGCGCGCCAGCCTGGGACCCCGACTTCAACACCGCCGACTTGCCGATGCTGCTGCGCATCGCAGACCTGCCCGCCCGCTACAAAAAACACTTTCTCGGCGCGTGACGCCTACTGCCCCTCGCCGAACTTGTCGGTGATCAGCGCGATCAACGCGCCCATCGCGGCTTGCTCGTCCGAGCCTGTCACTTCAACCTCGACGACGCTGCCGACGCCCGCCGCCAACATCATCACGCCCATGATGCTTTTGGCATTCACCCGGCGATCGTTGCGCGTCATGAATACGTCGCTTTGAAAACTGCCGGCCAGCTTGGTCAGCTTGGCCGAAGCGCGGGCGTGCAAACCCAGCTTATTGCTGATGGTGATGCTTTGCTTGATCATTTCCGCCCGGCTTGAGACTCTGGTTCTGGGGTTTGGAGGTGGCGACCTGCATCACGCCCTGGGTGGCGCCGGCCATCGCTCGGGCCACCACAGCTTCGAGCGGCTCGGTCGCGTAACACAGCGATCGCCACAGCATCGGCACATTGACGCCGGCAATCACACGCACCTGGCTGCCGTCACCCAGGCGCTGCGCCACGTTGCAGGGCGTCGCACCGAACACGTCGGTGAAGATCAGCGCCTCGGGGTTGCGCACGCGGGCGAGCATCTCGCGGGCCTTGGCCTCGACCTCCTCGATCGGCATGTCGGGCGACACATCGAGCGCTTCGAGCACGCGTGAGCAGTCGGGGAAGGTGTGCTCGGCTACCGACTTCAGCGAAGACGCTAGCGGTGCATGAGCAATGATCATTAATCCGGGCATGACACCAAATTATCGGCAGTTCAGGCGCACTGATTCAGTTTGAGGACGGGCCCGGGCTTGGCTCGACACAAAAACCACACATAAGGTGCAACGGAACATGCAGTCACCAACGCGATGCCGCGCGTGCAGGCCGACAGGGTGTTCCTGCCCGGCAGTGGCCAGCAGCGCGCTCATCCGCCGAACTTCAGTCCGTCGATGAAGGTGTCGACGACCAACGGTAACGGCCGCGCGCCGATGACCGTCGCTTGATAAGCGCGCAGGCCGCGCGCGAAGAAGGCGGCGTGTTCCTGCACTGCGGCGCCGTCGGGCAGTTTGCCGGCGATGGTGATGCGCACGGCCTGCTCGTTCGGTGTCATGCCCTTGATCTGCAGCGGCGTGCTTTGCATCGATGCGCCTTGCAAGTTGCTCACGGCGGTTGCGCGCAATTCGGCCAACGCGGGGCCGATGCGTGCCGGGTCGGCCACGTCGACGAACGCCAGCGCAAACGTCGTGTCGCCCGCGCTGCAGGCCAGCATTTCCATTTGCGCCCTTGAACCCGCCACGGCAACGGCGCGCGCTTGGCGATCGGGTCGGCAGGGAAATGCGACGCTGATGTCGGTGCCCTCGGGCACGAACTCGCGCCAGTCGAGTGTGGGCGAACAGGCCGCGCTGCAGGCGGCAGCGAACGCCGCGATCAAGGTGGCCGGCTGGGTCATGCGCACATTATCCCGCCGGTCCATTGGCTTGTCGCTGCTCCACAATCTTGGCCATGACGATCCCTTCGACACCTGCTGCACAGCCACTCGCAGGCGTGCGCGTGCTCGACCTCTCACGTGTGCTGGCCGGCCCGTGGTGCACGCAGACGCTGGCCGATCTGGGCGCGGATGTCATCAAGGTCGAGCGCCCCGGCAGCGGCGACGACACACGCGGCTGGGGTCCGCCGTTCGTAAAAGACAGCGCGGGCGCAGACACCACCGACGCCGCCTACTTCCTCGGCACCAACCGCAACACGCGCTCGATCACGGTCGACATCGCGCGGCCCGAGGGGCAGGCGCTGATCCGCCGGATCGCCTTGCAGAGCGATGTGTTCGTCGAGAACTACAAGGTCGGCGACATGGCGCGCTACGGCCTCGATTTCGTCAGCCTGCACGCGCTGAATCCGCGGCTGGTCTATTGCTCGATTACCGGCTTCGGTCAAACCGGTCCGTACCGCGACCGTGCCGGCTACGACTACGCGATTCAAGGCATGGGCGGGCTGATGAGCGTGACCGGCCCGTCGCGCGCCGAGATCGCCGATAACGCAAGCGGCGGCGGCCCGCAGAAGGTGGGCGTGGCGGTCGCCGATCTGTTCACCGGCATGTACGCGGCCACCGCGATCCTCGCCGCGCTGCGCCACCGCGACCTCACTGGCGCGGGCCAGGCAGTCGACATGGCCTTGCTCGACACGCAAGTCGCGATGCTCGCCAACCTTGGCGCGGCCTATCTGACAACGGGCGTGGCGCCGCAGCGCGTCGGCAACGCACACCAGAACATCGTGCCGTATCAAGTGTTCGAGGTCGCCGACGGTCACATGATCGTTGCGGTCGGCAACGACGGCCAGTTCGCAAAGTTTTGCGCCGTCGTTGGCCAGCCCGATCTGGCGCAGGACCCCCGCTTCACCCGAAATGCCGACCGCGTGCGCCACCGCGCCACGCTCGTGCCGCTGCTCGCCGCGCTGATGAAGGCGCGCAACCGCGGCGACAGGCTCGAATCGCTCGAAGCCGCCAAGGTGCCCTGCGGCCCGATCAACGACCTCGCCGAGGTGTTCGCCGACCCGCACGTGCAAGAGCGTGGCATGACGGTGCACATGCCACACCCGGCCGCCGGCAGCGTCGAGCTGGTCGCGAGCCCGATGAAATTCTCGGCCACGCCGGTTCAGTACCGGCGCGCGCCACCGCTGTTGGGCGAGCACACCGGCGAGTTGCTGCGCGAATTCGGGCTGCTCGATGCCGAGATCGCGGTGCTGCGCGAAACCAAAGCGATCTGACGCCGTCTGCCCGGGGCGCGCGACCGTTGACAGCTCTCGGAAAACCGTCGCGCAGTTCGTGACGGAGTTGTCAAACCATCGAACACGGCACCCCCCGACTCCGGGGAAACGCGCCTCCCCGCACTGGCGCGGCGCCGACTCGCGGCGGAAACTCCATCAGACGCTCGATGGCGACGCGATCACGGTTGGCCGGCACGGACAAGCCCGCGCCTGCCCTCCGACAGCGCCGCAAGCGCACAAGACGAAATGAAGTGAGCATGGACATGTCAGACATCAGCCGCACCACGGCCGTGCAAAACGCCCCTGACACGCTGCCCGGCGACGGCTCGGCGAGCGAGCACGAACGGTGGCACGCGTTGGTCGCTCAGATCGGCGCCGAAATCGCTGCGCCGCTGACCGCCGCGCTGGAGCGCATCAACACGCTCACCAGCACCGGCAAGATCGATCGCGCCGGGCTGCGCGCGCTGCGCGACGAGGTCGAGGCAGCGCGCCAGATCGGCATGATCGGCCAGCAGCTGAGCCGCTTCGCCTCGGGCCGGCTACGCCAATCGCACGAGCGGATGCCGCTGGCCGATGTGCTCAACGGCGTGATTGCCCACCGCGGCCGCGAAGCCGCGGCCCGCGGCATCGTGGTCAAGCCTTCGCTCAAGCCTGCCGAAGTGATCGTCGACGCCTCGCTGCTGTTCAGCGTGCTGAATTCGACGGTCGACTGGGCGCTCGCGAACGCACATTCGCAAATCGATTTCGAGATCGACATCAAGAAATGGCCGGCGCACGCGCGCCTGAGCTGCCGCTTCGCGCACCGGCCGGTCGACACGCTCATCGACGGCGCGGCAGCCACCGTGCCGTGCGCGCTCGATTCGCTGGCTTGGCGTCTGCTGGAGCAAACCGCCTGGACGATGGGTTTGGTCGTCGAGCGCAAAGACCACGGTGCGATCACGACGTTGACGCTCGAGTTTCCACGCACCGCGAGCAACGAGATCGAAGGCGTCAGTGCGCTGGAACTCAACGACGGTTTCGCGCCTTCGATCAACTCGCAACCACTGGCCGGCAGCCACGTGCTGGTGATCGCCTCGCGGCGCGAGATGCGGGTGCAGATCCGCGACGCGCTGCGCAACATGAGCCTGATCATCGACTTCGTGAATTCGGTCGAAGAAGCGGCTGCGTTCTGCCTCGAAGGCCTGCCGCACGCCGTGATCATCGAATCGATTCAGACCGGCCAGCGCTTTGCGCATTTTCGCGACGAGATCACGAAGGAGGTACCCGACTTCGTCTTCATCGAGATCGTCGAAGAAGGCACGACTTTCGAGATGTCGGGCTTCAGTGGCTCGTCGATGGCGCGTGTGGGGCGCGAAGTTTTGGCGAGCTCGCTGCCGTCGGCGCTGATGTTCGAGTTGTCGAAAGGCTTGTGAGGTCGTTGGCCGCTGCGGCACGCTACTTCAGCGAGCCGAACACCTTTTGCAGGATCGCGCTGCCGGTGCCGATCGGGTCTTTGCGGATCTTGCGTTCCTCTTCGCCGATCATCAGGTAGAGGCCGTCGAGCGCTTTGCCTGTCACATACTGCTGGATGTTGGCGTCGTCTTTGCTGAGCAAGCCGATGCCGGCGGCCTTGCCGGCCACCACGTTGTACTTGTCGGCGAGCGACACCTTCTCGGTCGCCTTGGTGACGATAGGCAAGAAGGTCACCGACAAGGGCGCGCGCGTCTTGCCAGCGAAGAAGTCGGTCACCGAGTTGTCGCCGCCGGTCAGGATTTGTTTGCCGTCTTCGACACTCATCGCCTTGACCGCATTGGTCAGCAGCGACTTCGCTTGCGGCACCGCCGCCTCGGCGGCGCGGTTCATCGCGGTCACGAGCTCATCGATGCGCTGTTGCTGACCGGTGAACCTCAGCACCTTGGCCACGTCGTTCAAAAAACCGGGCAGCGGGATGCGCACCTTCGGGTTGTCGAGAAACCCGCCACTCTTTCCCAATAGTGCGACCGCCGTACTCGCGCCGCGCTCCAGCGCCGCGCGCATGCCGAGTGCGGCGTCGCCCTCGGTGATGTCGGCCGCTTGGGCCGATGGCCCGGTGGCGAGCAACCACAGCCCGCCCGCGGAGAGGATGCCTGACGTAAAATTTCGGCGCTGCATGAAAGTACTCCCGTGAAACTTGTGAAGACCACTGCCACTGTCATTGTGGCCATCGTTTTGGGCGCTGGGGGCTACTTGACGTTTCAGGCGCTCGGCAGCTTCGAGAGCGCGCCGAATGTTTCGTACACGTTGCTCGACGGCAGCAAATCGACCCTCGATCAGCAGCGCGGCAAGGTCATGCTGGTGAACTTTTGGGCCACCGATTGCGTGACCTGCGTTAAGGAGATGCCCGACATGGTCGCCACGCACGAAAAATACAAAGCGCGTGGTTTCGACACGCTGGCGGTGGCAATGAGCTACAACCCGCCGGCCTATGTGATCAGCTTTGCCGAGACGCGTAAGCTGCCGTTCGGCGTCGCGATCGACAACACCGGCGCGATCGCGCAGAGCTTCGGCAAAGTTCAGCTGACTCCCACCAGCGTGCTGATCGACAAGCGCGGCCGGATGGTCAAGCGCTATGTCGGCGAGCCGGATTTCGCGGCGCTGCACGTGTTGGTCGAGAAACTGCTCGCCGAGAGCTGATGCTTCTTGTGTGACGCAAGTTCGCGTCGACACAGCACGTCAGCGCGTCACCCGGACCACCACACGAACCAGATTGCGAGCGCCAGCAACACATCGCTCAACCCGTTCGTCTCGCTCGTGAACAGCGATCGCTAATCGGCCTCGTCGCCATCACCCTCCGGCCGGTCGAATGCACGCCGGGCGCGTGTTTCGGCATCCATTTCTTTCGCCCACGCGCGGCGGCGCGGGAGATCGGCGCCGAGCGCGCCGAGCCGGCGTTTGACGACCTCGGGCGCGGACTTGAGGGCGTGGGCGCGCAAGGCAGGCGCGAGCGCACCGACACGGGCGTGCGCGTCGGCCAGGCGGTTGATCGAGGGCGTGGCGCCGCAGGTGGGGCAATCGATCGAGCGGCCGGGCAGCAGCGCTGCACCGCAGGCGCCGCATTGCAGTGCCGCCTGTCCCGCCTTCGTCGCATGCACGGCTTGCAACCCGATCGCGCCCTCGGGGTCGAGCGCGTGCGCGAGCCGCGCCACGTCGAGCAGGCTCGCGACCGATTGGCAGTAGCGGCAACACGCGTCGTCGGCGCCGATCGCCGCGCCGCAATTGACGCAGTCG
Source organism: Rhizobacter sp. (assembly GCA_031363645.1). Lineage (GTDB taxonomy): Bacteria > Pseudomonadota > Gammaproteobacteria > Burkholderiales > Burkholderiaceae_C > LMDS01. The sequence goes on from JANLUW010000469.1 coordinate 9,363, forward strand.
ATCTTGCCGTTCTGCTGCAGCAACCGCGCGCGGTCGATGCCCGACATCGGCCGCAACAGCCCCTTCTCTTGCAGGAACTGCGCGAACGACTGGTGCGCGCCGTGCCGCACGATGCATACGAGCTGCAGCGAATCGCCCCAGCGCGAACGGTTGTGCACGGTCTTGAGCGAGCCGTTGCAACGTGGGCAACCGATCTCCTTGCGCAGCACCTCGTGCGGCAGGCTTTGCGACTCGGCCATCCTGCCGACGAGTTCGAGCAGCGCCGGGCCGGTCAGGCGCGCGGTTTCGGTCAGGTCGAACCAGACGAGGTGGCAGCCGGCGCACACATCGAGTTCGACGCCACGGCCACAGTGGCCCGGCAGCGCGAGGCGCTGCATCGGCTGGCGGCAGTTGCCGCAGGTGAGCGCGGGGTCGGCGGGCAGAGGCGGCGGCTTTGTCGCAAGGGTCGGCATCGCGCGGGTTGTGCTGCGCCGACCGCGGGCCGAGCCGTGCAGATTGCGCGCGAACGGGCGCGCCGACGCGTCAGTTCGCGACCAACCCCGCGGCTGCTGCTTGCTCGTCAGCGTGGTACGACGACCGCACCATCGCGCCGACCGCCGCATGCGTGAACCCCATTGCCGCCGCTTCGCGCTCGAACATCTTGAAGGTGTCGGGGTGAACGTAGCGGCGCACCGGCAGGTGGTGGCCGCTCGGCGCGAGGTACTGGCCGATCGTCAGCATGTCGATGCCGTGGGCGCGCATGTCGCGCATCACCTGCAAGATTTCGTCGTCGGTTTCGCCCAGGCCGACCATCACGCCGCTCTTGGTCGGCACGTGCGGCGCGAATTCCTTGAAGCGCTTGAGCAGGTTCAGGCTGTACTGGTAATCCGACCCCGGGCGCGCTTCTTTGTAGAGCCGCGCGGTGGTCTCGAGGTTGTGGTTCATCACATCGGGCGGGGCGGCCTTGAGGATTTCCAATGCGCGGTCCATGCGGCCGCGGAAGTCGGGCGTCAGGATCTCGATCTGGGTCAGTGGCGACAGCTCGCGAATCTGGCGGATGCAGTCGACGAAATGGCCGGCGCCGCCGTCGCGCAAATCATCGCGGTCGACGCTGGTGATGACCACGTACTTCAGCTTCAGCGCCGCGATCGTCGTCGCCAGATTCAGAGGCTCGTCGGCATCGAGCGGGTCGGGCCGGCCGTGGCCGACATCGCAGAACGGGCAACGCCGCGTGCACTTGTCGCCCATGATCATGAAGGTGGCCGTGCCCTTGCCGAAACACTCGCCGATGTTCGGACACGAGGCTTCTTCGCACACGGTGTGCAGCTTGTGCTCACGCAAGATGCTCTTGATCTCGTAGAAGCGCGTCGACGGGGAACCGGCTTTCACGCGGATCCAATCGGGCTTCTTCAAGGTCTCGAACGGCACGATCTTGATCGGGATGCGCGCAGTCTTCGCCTGCGATTTCTGCTTCGCGGTCGGGTCGTAGGCTGCGGCGGGTGCCGCTTCGCGAATCACGTTCGTGGTGCTCATGGGCGCTTTCGGGTCAAGGGCGCAGGCGGGTCGCGAGCTGATGGCCGAGGATCGCGGCCACCTCGTCGGTCGAAGCCTGAACGCCGATTGTAGAAAGGTCGACGGTGCGCAACCCTTCGTAGCCGCACGGGTCGATGCCGTCGAAGGGTCGCAGGTCCATCGCGACGTTCAGCGCCACGCCGTGGTACGCGCAGTGCCGGCTGACCTTGATGCCGAGCGCGGCGATCTTGCCGAGGCCGGCGAACCGGTCGATGCGCGGGTCAGCGCTCGGAACGATCAATGCGGCGTGGCCGAACGGGGCGGCCAAGTTCACGTAGATGCCGGGCGCGCCGGCGACGCGGTGACCGGTGACGCCGAAGTGTTCGAGCGTCTTCAGCACCGACTGCTCGATGCGGAAAACATATTCCTTCACGTAGATGTTCAAGCGGCGCAGGTCAACCAGCGGGTACGCGACCACCTGCCCCGGCCCGTGGTACGTGACCTGCCCACCGCGGTTGGTCTGCACGACAGGGACGCCACGCGCGTCATGCACGTGCTCGGGCTTGCCGGCGAGGCCTTGCGTGTAGACCGGTGGGTGCTCGCAGAGCCAGATCTCGTCGGCGGTGTCGGGCGTGCGAGATTCGGTGAAGGCGCGCATGGCAGTGAGCGTCGACTCGTAGTCGACGCGGCCTTGAAGCCGCAATGCGGCACTCACAGCACCATCTTCACCATCGGGTGCGTGCTCAGCGTGCGGTAGAGCTCGTCGAGTTGCTCGCGGCTGGTGGCGGTAATCGTCACCGTAACGCCGAGGTATTTGTCGGCCTTGCTGGCACGCAACTCGACCGTCGTCGCATCGAACGTCGGGTCGAATTTTTCGGCGATCGTGGTGATCGCGTGGACAAAGCCGTCGACGTTCAGACCCATCACCTTGATCGGGAACTGCGACGGGTATTCGATCAGCGATTGTTCGGGGGGGATCTCTTGCATGGCGGTCGGTGGGTGAATCAGATCGACTGAGTCGACTTGGCCCGCTGGTAGGCCTCGAAAAGCTTTGCATACACCGGCCCTGGCTTGCCACGCAGCGCACCGTGGCCCACGCCTTCACCGTCGAGCGAGGTCACGGGTAAAACTTCTTTGGTGGCCGAGCTCAGAAGCAACTCGTCGGCCGAGAGCACATCGGCCTCGGCGATCGGCCGCAGGTTGTAGGCGATGCCGACCTCTTCGCAAAGCTCATTGATCAACTCGTAGCGGATGCCCTCAAGCACGTGCTCGCTCTTGGGCGGACCGAGCAGCGCGCCCTCGTGCACGACCCACACATTGCTCGCCGCGGCTTCGGTCAGAAAGCCGTCGCGGAACATGATGGTCTCGGTCGCGCCCTTGTCGGCCGACATCTGCCGCGCCAGCACGTTGCCGAGCAGCGAGATGCTCTTGATGTCGCCGCGCTCCCAGCGGAAATCGCGTGCGGTGATGCAGGCCACGCCGGCATGGCGCTGCTCGGGCGTGGCCGGCTTCATCATGCTGCACATCATGAACACGGTAGGTGTCACATCGGCCGGCATCACGTGGTCGCGCAGCGCGACGCCGCGGGTCATCTGGATGTAGACCAGCTCGTCGCCGTCACCGGCCTTCTCGGTCAACGCGGCGATCAGCTTGCGGCATCGTTCGAGCCACTCCTCGCGCGTGAGGGGGTTGGCGATGCGCACCTTGGCGAGGTTGCGGTTCAGGCGCGCCATGTGCTCATCGAACCGAAACAACTTGCCTGCGTACGCGGGCACGACCTCGTAGACGCCGTCACCGAAGATGAAGCCGCGGTCGAGCACCGAGACCTTCGCGTCGCGCAGCGAGCCGTACTCGCCATTGAGGTAGCACAGGGTGTCGGGCAGCATCTGCATGGTGTTTCTCCGGAAAAAATTTGATGTGAAGGCGACTATTTGATCCACAAGCGCAGGGCGTCCCACGCGCGGCCGAAGATGCCGGCCTGCTCGATCGACGCTTGCACGACCAGCGGCACGTCGACCACCGACGCGCCCGAGGCGGTCGTGACCTTGATCGTGCCCACGCGCTGGCCCTTCGCGAGCGGTGCCACCAGCGGGTCGGTGCGCTCGACCTTGGTCTGCAGCTTGCCGCCCTCGCCCTTCGGAATGCTGACGAACAACCCGCCGGCCGCACCCAGCTTGGCCTCGCTCGACTTGCCTTTCCAGACCGGCACGGTCTGGATCGCCTTGCCATCGTCGAACAGGCGCACCGTGTCGAAGGCCGAGAACCCCCAGTTCAGCAGCTTCTGGCTCTCGCCGGCGCGCGCTTCCATCGAGGTGGTGTTGAGCACGACGGTCAGGATGCGGCGCTTGCCGGGGCCTTTGCCATCGGCGCTGAGGTTCGGAAATTCGCGCTGTGCGGTCGCGATCAGGCAGTAGCCGGCGGCGTCGGTGTAGCCGGTCTTCAGGCCGTCGACGGTCGGGTCGCGGCGCAGCAGCAGGTTGCGGTTCGGCTGGTTGATGTTGTTGTACTTGTATTCCTTGATCGCGTAGTACGCGAAGAACTCGGGGTAGTCGCGAATGATGTGCGTGGCGATCACGGCGAGGTCGCGCGCGGTGCTGTGGTGGCCGGCTTCGGTCAGGCCCGTGACGTTCTTGAACACCGTGTTCTTGAGGCCGAAGGCGGCGGCTTGCCGGTTCATCATTGCGACGAACTGATCCAGCGTGCCGCCGACCGCCTCGGCCAGCACCACCGCCGCGTCGTTGCCCGACTGCACGATCTCGCCCTTGAGCAGTTCTTCGACCGTCGGCGTCATCGTGGTGTCGATGAACATCAGCGAGCCGCCGGCCTTGCGCTCGTCCCACGCGCGCTTGCTGACCGGCAGCTTCTGGTCGAGCGTGAGCTTTTTGTCGTGGATCGCAGTGAAGACCACGTAGAGGCTCATCAGCTTGGTCAGCGAGGCCGGGTCGGCAGCCGTATCGGCATCGCGCTCGGCGAGGGTCTGGTTGCTGGTCAGGTCGAGCACGAGAAAGCTCTTGGCGGCCACTTCGGGCGGTTGCAGAGCCTGCGCATGCGCGGTGACCGCGAACGAGCCGGTGAAGGCAAGCGAGAGAGCGAGAGCGACGAAACGATTCATGCGTTTACCAAGTGATGAAACAGGGCGCGGGGTCGGTGAGTTGAACGGGTTCGGGCCCGCGCGTCATGGGGCAAGCGGTCAGAGCGGAACGCGCGGCTGCAGTTCCTGCACGACGGTGTTTTTGAGCAGCCCGAGCTGACCGTGGAAGAAGTGGCCGACACCCGGGAACACGATCACCGGCAGGGCTTGCGGGCGGGCCCAGTCGAAGGTAGCCGCGAGCGGAACCACGTCATCGGCCTCGCCGTGGATCACGACGGTGTCGGCCGGCACGTTGGCCATCGGCTGCTTCGCAGTCGACGGGCCGACGAGCACCATGCGCTGCGGCTTCGCGTCGGCGGCCAGCCGCGCCGCGGCGTGCGACGCGATGTAAGCACCGAACGAAAAGCCGGCGAGGATGAACGGCTCGTCGGAAGCGCGCGTGGCTGCGATCACAGCGAGTGCATCGTCGATCTCGCCGACGCCCTCGTTCCACACGCCGGCCGAGCCACCGATGCCGCGAAAGTTGAAACGCACGCAACGCCAGCCGAGCTGCACGAAGGCGCGGGCCAGCGTCTGCACGACCTTGTTGTCCATCGTGCCGCCGAACTGCGGGTGCGGGTGGCAGACCACCGCGACGCCGCGCGGCTCGCCGACCGGTGCATCGATCGCGCATTCGATCGCGCCGGCGGGGCCGTCGATGGTTTGCCTCGTGGTCAACGCGTTCAACTCGGCACCGCCGGGCCGACCCAAGGGGCCGAGCGCCCCCTCGGGGGGCAGGATCGAAGTGACGTGGGGGCCGTCATTCCTAGCGACCCACGTCCGATGGCAGCAAAAGGCGCTCGACAACCTTGCCGTTCTTCAGGTGCGAATCGACGATCTCGTCGATGTCGGACTTGTCGACGAAGGTGTACCAAACCGCCTCGGGGTAGACCACCGCGACCGGCCCGCCAGCGCAGCGATCGAGGCAGCCGGCCTTGTTGACGCGAACGCCGCCGGGGCCGGACATCTGCTCGCCCTTGACACGTTTTTTGCAATGGTCGAAACCGGCCTGTGCGCCTTGCGGGGCGCAGGAATCCTCGCCTTTGTCACGCTCGTTCAGGCAAAAGAAAATGTGGCGTTCGTAATAGCTCATCCGGATATTTTAGGAGGCTCGGCCGGCGCGGGCGTCGGCGCCGGCGCGTCGCGCGCGCCGAGCCGCGCCAGCAGGTAGACGATCGCCGCATACGGCCACAGCCAGCCGACCCAGCGCGCCACGCCGTAGAAGCGGATGAAGCGGCCCTGCTCCCAGGCCTGCAGGCTCTGCGCGAAGAACGGGTCCGAGGGCGCCTGCGCGACTGCGATCACCAGCGCCGTCAGCGCCACCAACCCGAGCCCGGCCGCTGCGCGCGGCGGCAGCACGCTCAGCAGCGAGGCCAGCGCGGCCGCGAAGCCGAGCGCGGCGAGCGCCTGCGGCGTGCTCCAGGCCATCAGGTGTTGCGGGCCGAAGTTGAGCGCCGTCGACAGCGTGGTCGCGAGCACGCCGAGCGCCGCTGCGCCCAGCACCAGCACGAGCCGGCGCCAACCGGTTCGCGCGACCGAAAACGCGAGCAGGCACGGCGCCAGCAAGCCGAGTGCGATAAGCGCGAACTCGCCGCCGGGCGAAAGCGCGCTGCGGTTCAGTTCGGCATCGGCCCAGCCCTCGACCCAGGGCGCGATCGGGGTGTCAGCCACCAGCGTCGCGATAGCGTCTTGCAGCTTCGCCAGCACCTGGCCCTGCGCCAGCGGCACCGGCAGCGGGAACAGCATGCCGATCGGCCAGAGCAGCAGCAGCGCGAGGCCCCCGGCGCTGCGGCCGATGAACCAGCGGTCGCGCGCTGTCTGCCAACGCTCGACGCCGCCGCGCACATGCACCCAGTAGCCCAGCGCCGCGCCGATCAACGTGCCGAGTGCGTTCAGCCCGAGGTCGACATTCGATGCGACCCGGTGCGGCAAAAAATTCTGAAGAAATTCCATTCCGAGCGACCACGCCGTGCCGGCCGCGAGGGCGAACAGCAACCCCGGCATCGCGCGCCCGCCGCTGCGCACAATCGCGCCGAACACGAGCGCACCGAACGGGATGTAGCCGAGCAGGTTGGTCGTCAGGTCGAAGCCGGTCCAGTAAGGCGGCCACGGCAGGGTGAGGAACGCGAGCGGCGACACCCCCGGCACCTTCCAAGGGACGAACGGGTAGAGGCTCGCATAGGTGATCAGCGCGGCGTAGAGCCATGCCAGCGGTGCGGCAGAACTGCGGTGACGGGGCGTCGAAGAATCAGCCACTCGGCGTCAGAACGGCTTGACGACGACCAGGATCACGATCGCCGCGAAGAGCAGCACCGAGGCTTCGTTGAACACCCGGAACCAGCGCTCGCTGCGCTGGTTCTCGAAGCGCTCGAACTTGCGCAGCAACGAGCGGCACGTGTGGTGGTAGCCGATCGCGAGCACGACCAAAAACAGCTTCGCGTGCAGCCATGCGCCCTTGAAGCCGTAGCCCAGCCAAAGCCACAGGCCAAAGCCCAACGCCGGCACCATCAGCAAGCTTGCGAACCGGTACAGCTTGCGTGCCATCAGCAACAGGCGTTCGCGTTCGGCGTGGCTGTCGGCCGGCACTTGCGCGAGGTTGACGAAGAGGCGCGGCAGGTAGAACAAGCCGGCGAACCAGCTCGTGACGAAGATGATGTGAAGGGCTTTGATCCAGAGCATCGGTCGATTGTGGGTGGAGTGTTTTGAGCCGGCGCCATAAAGAACCCCGGCACGAGGCCGGGGCTGAAATGCCTTCACGCTGTCATCACGGTCAGGCACCTGCTCAGGGAGGAAAAGCAGGGAACGACTGCCTTGCGGCTATCATTCGAAAACCACTTTAGCAGAAGCCGTGCGCTTTGCTACAGCCATGTGACCCCGAACAAATGCTTGGTTTCCACAACGAAGATTTGTAAATGGGTGCGCACGGCGCAGGCGGCGCACCCTCCACCCCGCGCGCATGCATTCACCCGCCCCTTTCCCCGCCAATCGCCCACGCCGACTGCGCCGTGATGCGTTCACCCGCAACTTGGTGCGCGAGCACCGCTTGCACCCGAACGACCTGATCCTGCCGGTGTTCGTGCTCGCGGGTCAGGGCATCACGCAAGAGATCGCCTCGATGCCCGGCGTCCCGCGCGTGACGCTCGACCGCCTGCTGCCGATCGCCGAAGAGTGCGTGGCGCTCGGCA
>JANLUW010000495.1:0-1661 GCA_031363645.1 Rhizobacter sp.
TCACGCACTTCATCCAGAGCTGCTGCCAGACGGGCACGCCGATCGTCTACCTGCAGAACACCACTGGCTTCATCGTCGGCACCGAGGCAGAGCGCGCCGGCATGATCAAGCACGGCGCGAAGCAGATCCAGGCGCTCTCGAGCGCGACGGTGCCGCAGATCACGATCCACTGCGGCGCCTCGTTCGGCGCCGGCAACTACGGCATGTGCGGTCGGGGCTTTCATCCGCGTTTCGTGTTTAGCTGGCCGAACGCGCGCACCGCCGTGATGGGCCCGCAGCAAGCCGCCGGCACGATGGAAATCGTGATGCGCGAAGGCGCGGCGCGCAAGGGCGTGGCCGTCGACGAAGACAAGCTGGCGGCGATGAGCGCGAACATCGTCGACACCTTCGAGCGCCAGATGCACGCGTTCTACACCTCCGGCCTGCTGCTCGACGACGGCATCATCGACCCGCGCGACACGCGCCGCGTGCTGGCCCTCATCCTCGCGCTTTGCGACGAAGCGCAACGCCGCACGCTGCACCCGATGCAGTTCGGCGTCGCGCGCCCCTGAACATCAAGGAGACAGACACATGCAACTCACCCACGAGCACGAAGAAATCCGCCGCACGCTCAAGCGCTTCATCGCTGACGAGATCAACCCGCACGTCGACGAGTGGGAGGCGGCCGAAGCCTTCCCCGCGCACGAGGTGTTCAAGCGCCTCGGCGAGCTCGGTCTGCTCGGCCTGACCAAGCCGACCGACTACGGCGGCATGGCGCTCGACTACTCGTACTCGGTCGTGATGGCCGAGGCGCTCGGCGATTGCGATTGCGGCGCGATCCCGATGGCCGTCGGCGTGCAGACCGACATGGCCACACCGGCGCTGGCCCGCTTCGGCTCGCCCGAACTCTGCCGCGAATTCCTCGTGCCGGCCATCAGCGGCGAGGCCGTCGGTTGCATCGGCGTCTCGGAGCCCGGCGCCGGCTCCGATGTCGCGAGCATCAAGACCACCGCGAAGAAAGACGGTGGCGACTACGTGATCAACGGCGGCAAGATGTGGATCACCAACAGCCTGCAGGCCGACTGGATGTGCGTGTTGGCGAACACGTCGGAGGCGTCGTCGCAAGGCGGTGCGCACAAGAACAAGAGCTTGATCATGGTGCCGATGAACGCGCCCGGCGTCGAGCGCGCGAAGAAGATCCGCAAGATCGGGATGATGGCGAGCGACACCGGCCTGATCCACTTCGACGGCGTGCGCGTGCCGCAGCGCAACCTCGTCGGGCAGGAGGGCATGGGCTTCACCTACCAGATGATGCAGTTCCAGGAAGAGCGGTTGTGGGCCGCGGCGAACGCGGTGCAGGGGCTCAACAACTGCATCGACCAGACGATCGCCTACACCCGCGAGCGCCAGATCTTCGGCAAGAGCGTGCTCGACAACCAGGTCGTGCATTTCAAACTCGCCGAGTTGAAGACCGAGGTCGAATCGCTGCGTGGCCTGGTCTACATGGCGACCGAAAAATACGTGGCCGGGCAGGATGTGACCGAGTGGGCTTCGATGGCCAAGCTCAAGTCGAGCCGGCTGCTGCGCACCGTGCCCGACAGCTGTATGCAGTACTGGGGCGGCATGGGCTACACCTGGGACAACCGGGTCGCGCGTTTGTACCGCGACGGGCGGCTCGCTTC
>JANLUW010000547.1:0-4629 GCA_031363645.1 Rhizobacter sp.
AGCAGGCCGAGGCCGAAACCGTCGACGCCGGCGTTGTTCGAGATCACCGTCAAGCCCTTCACGCCCGAATCGCGCAACGCCGCGATCAGTGCCTCGGGAATGCCGCACAGGCCGAAGCCACCGACCGCCAACAGCTGACCGTCTTTCACCACACCCTGGAGCGCCGCGGCGGCGCTCGGATAAACCTTGTTCATTCGAGAGACTCCTGAAAACACGCGTTGATCACAGCGCGTGAGCGTACTACGGGCAACACGGCTCGATCACGCGGCCTCAGCCGATCAGCGCGCGCACCGACTCCGGCAGCGGCACCGACTTCTCGGCCGCGTAGTTCACCCACACGGTTTTCGCGCCGCCCGATGCGCAGATCAGGCCCGGCGCATCGATGCGCGCCAGCGTGATGTAGGTGTCGAAGCTGCTGCGGCCAGGGTTGGCGACATAGTGTTTCGCGAGCAGGTCGCCCGGGTACTTCAACTGCTGGATGAAATTGCAGAACGCGTTGACGATCACCGGCCCGTTGCCGTGTTCGTCCTTCGCACCGCCGACTGTGAAAAGCCATTCGAGCCGCACCGTTTCCATGTAGCGAAAGTAGATCGTGTTGTTGACATGGCCCATCGCGTCCATGTCGCCCCAGCGCATCGGGATCACCATTTCGTACACGAGTGTTTTTTCGTCCGGTAGGTCGAATCGCATCGCAAGTGTCCCGTTCAGGTGCGCGCCACGCCGAGCTCGGCGCAGAGCCGATCGACGAGGCCGCGCAGTTCGGTGAGTTCGATCTGCATCGCGCCCTGCTGCGCCTTCAACGCAGCAATCTCGCTGGCCGCGACGAAATCGGCGGAGTCGGTCGCGACCGGCATCGCCGACACATCGATTGCGCCGCTCAACAAGTGTGCCCAGCGTGGCTCACGCGCGCCCGGTGCCCGCGGCAGCTTGACGACGAGCGCGCCGCCCTTGTCTTCTGCCCGCGCCGCGAGCTCTTCGAGAAAACCTTCGACCGACGACAAGTCGGCGAATCGGTGCAGCCGCTCGGAGGCGGTGCGCAGCTCAGAGACCGTTTGCGGCCCACGCAGCGACAGCGTGGCAAGCAGCGCGATGGAGGCTGACGGCAATGCCAATGTGCGGCCGGCGTTGTGCTCGTAGCGCGTGACGCGCGAGCCGCTCGCCTCGAAAACGAGGTTAAGCGCCTTCAGCGCGAGCACGGTGTCTTGCACCTCGCCTTCGGTCGCGTTGAGCACCGGCTCGCGCGCTGTTTTCTGGTTGCAACCCAGGGTCAATGAGTTGATCGAGAGCGGGTAGCTGTCGGGCACCGTGTGCGCTTTCTCGATCAGCACGCCGAGCACGCGGGCTTCGAGCAGAGAGAGTGGGCGAAGCATCATGCGCGAGCCGGGCGTTCGACAGAAAGGCTAAACGGGACTTGCCTGGGGTGCAGAAAGTTCTTTGTCATTGAAGTGCAGCTTGAGGGAGGGATTCGACGCCAGGACGCTGACCAGCCACTGCTCGATGTGTTCAGCACAGGTGTCGGTGCACTGCAGATGAGCATTGACGATACCCGAGACGGTGTTGCCCGAGAGCCCGGTCGGGAGACCGAGGCGCGTTTCTTCGACAAGGCGTCCAGCTCGATATTTCAACCGCATTGCCCCGCTTGCCTTGCGCACGGTGACGGTCAGCTCGCTGCACAAAATATTGAGCAAAGACATGCCGATGCCCTGAAGCTGAACGGGGCCAACCTCAGACGCATCGAACGGATAGTCGAGCTGCGTGTAGATGAACTTGAGGTACGGCACTCCAGCCACGGTTCGATCAATTGCGTGGCCGCGACCATCATCAGTGATGCTGAAAGCGGTGCCCGCTGCGCTGACACGAATCTCCGAGGCGTGGCCAGCCTGCGCCTCCGCCAGCGAATACAAGGTAAGCGCGCGCACAACTCGCGCGGTGATATCGGGGCGGATCGATCTCGTTGCGTCAATCATGGGTGCTGCGCCTGCACACTTCGACGTGCGCGCTGTGCCGTCTAACGTGCTTGTCTTGCGAGCCGCACGCTCAAACCCCGAACCCGTCGTCGGCCTGGATCACCGCGCCGTTGACGAAGTGGCTCTCGTTCGCCACCAGCATCATCAGCACCGAATCCAGATCCTGCGGCTGGCCGACGCGTTTTCGCGGCAGCATCTCGATCAACTTCTTGCCCTGCTCGGTGCTCCACTGGTGGTGGTTGATCTCGGTGTCGATGTAGCCGGGGCAGATCGCGTTGACGTTGATGCCGTAGCGGCCCCACTCGAGCGCCATCGCACGCGTCATGTGAACGACCGCGGCCTTGCTCATCGCGTACACGCCGATGCGGCTCAGCGGCTTGAGGCCGGCCATCGACGCGATGTTGACGATGCGCCCGCCGGTGAAGGTGCCCGGCGCCGCGCCCTTCGAGCGCGCGATCATGCGTTTGCCGACCTCTTGCGCGACGAAAAACGCGCCGCGGGTGTTGGTGTCGAACACGTGATCGAAATCGTCTTCGGTCACCTCGGTCAGCAACTGCGTCGTGCCCACGCCCGAGTTGTTGACGAGGATGTCGATCGTGCCCATCTCGGTCTCGGCATGTGCGACGGCGGCCTTGATGCTGTCGCGGTCGGTCACGTCGAGCGTGACGACGTGCGCGTCACCGCCTTCGGCTTGAATCTCAGCGCGCAGCGCCTTCAACCGCTCGACGCGACGGCCCGCGAGCACGACGCCGGCACCCGCCTTCGCCAGCGTCTTCGCGAACTGCTCGCCGAGGCCGCTCGACGCGCCCGTGACGAGCGCAACACGGCCCGACAGATCGATGTTGTAGCTCATGGTTTTCGTCTCCCAACGGGTGCGGTGAAATCGAGGGCACGATAGCACGCAGCCCCACGCTGGAGCGCTCGCCCGGGCCCGTGCGAACGACCGTTCTTGTGCGATGCGACGCCCGTAGGACGCCCGTAGAATCGAGCGAAATCGACAGCCCCGAGGAAGCCCGAATGACGCCTGCAGAAATCATCGCAGAACACGGCCCGCGCGAAGCGATGGCGTACGACGTGGTCGTCGTCGGCGGCGGCCCCGGCGGCCTTGCCACTGCGATCCGGCTCAAGCAGTTGGCGGTCGCGCAAGGCAAGGAGATTTCGGTCGTCGTGCTCGAGAAGGGCTCGGAGCCCGGCGCACACATTTTGAGCGGCGCCGTGATGGACCCGCGGGCGCTGACCGAACTGATCCCGAACTGGAAGGAACTCGGCGCGCCGTTGAACCAGCCGGTCACGGTCGACCAAATGCTGTTCCTCACCGAAACCGGTGCGGTCGACACACCGCGCGTCTTGATCCCCGACTGCTTTCACAACGAAGGCAACTACGTGATCAGCCTGGGTAACTTGGTGCGCTGGCTCGCGCAGCAGGCCGAAGCGTTGGGCGTCGAAATATTTCCGGGCTTCGCGGCCGTCGAGGTGCTCTACAACGACGAGGGCGCGGGTACGTCTGCCGGTGCTCCGTCGGTCAAGGGCATCGCCACCGGCAACATGGGTGTCGACAAGAACAACCAATTCACCGGCGAGTTCCAGCTCGGCATGGAGTTGCACGCGAAGTACACCGTGTTCGCCGAAGGCGCGCGCGGGCAACTCGGCCGGCAACTGATCGAAAAGTTCAAGCTCGATGCCGGCCGCGACCCGCAGTCCTATGCGCTCGGTGTGAAAGAGTTGTGGGAGATCGACCCGGCCAAACACCAGCCTGGCCTCGTCGTTCACACCGCCGGTTGGCCGATGGACCCGATGACCTACGGCGGCGGTTTCATGTACCACCTCGAAGGCAACCTGGTCACGCTCGGCCTCGTCGTCGGCCTCGACTACACCAACCCGTGGCTGAGCCCGTTCGAGGAAATGCAGCGCTGGAAGACGCACCCGCGCATCAAAGATTTTCTCGAAGGTGGCAAGCGCATCGGCTATGGCGCGCGCGCCATCACCGCGGGCGGATTGCTGAGCTTGCCCAAGCTCGTGTTCCCGGGCGGCGCACTGATCGGCTGCGAGGCCGGCACGCTCAACGCCGCGCGCATCAAGGGCAGCCATGCCGCAATCAAGACCGGCATGCTCGCGGCAGAGGCGGCGTTTGGCGCGGTCACCGCGGGCCGCCAGCACGATGTGCTCAACGCCTACCCCGCTGCATTCGAAACCAGCTGGCTCAAGGCCGAGCTCGACCAGTCGCGCAACTTCAAGCAGTGGTTCAAGAAAGGCGTGTACGTCGGCGCGTTCATGACCGGCATCGAGCAGTGGCTGTTGCCGATGATGGGCGTGAAGTCGCCACCGTGGACGATCCACCGTACCGAGCCCGACCACCTGCGCCTGAAGCCCGCTGCCGAGTGCCCGCAGATCATCTACCCGAAGCCCGACGGCAAGATCACATTCGATCGCCTCTCGAGCGTGTTCATTAGCAACACCAACCACAACGAGCACCAGCCTGCGCACCTCACGCTGAAAGACGCGAGCGTGCCGGTCACGATCAACCTCGCGACCTACGCCGGGCCCGAGGCGCGCTACTGCCCGGCTGGCGTGTACGAATACGTGAAGAACGCCGACAACTCGGACCGCCTGCAGATCAACGCGCAGAACTGCGTGCACTGCAAGACCTGCGACATCAAGGACC
>JANLUW010000556.1:0-5118 GCA_031363645.1 Rhizobacter sp.
ACCGACACCTTCCCGGCCATCGCGGCAATGTTCCCGAATGGCTTGCACACGCCGTGGTGGGTGATCATCCCGCTCGGCGCGGTGCTGGCCGGTGCGGCCGGCGTGCTGCTCGGTGCGCCGACGTTGAAGCTCCGCGGCGACTATCTCGCGATCGTCACGCTCGGCTTCGGCGAGATCGTGCGCGTGTTCATGAACAACCTCGACGCGCCGGTCAACATCACGAACGGCCCGAAGGGCATCGCCGGCATCGACGACATCTCGATGTTCGGCATTCACTTCGGCAAGACGCAAACGCTGTTCGGCATGGACTTTCCGAAGGTCACGAACTACTACTACCTGTTTCTCGGGCTGGTGTTGATCGGCATCGTCGTCTGCCATCGGCTCGAGCGCAGCCGCATCGGCCGCGCCTGGATGGCGATCCGCGAGGACGAGGTGGCGGCCAAGGCGATGGGCATCAACACCCGCAACCTGAAGCTGCTCGCGTTCGGCATGGGCGCCACCTTCGGCGGTGTTTCGGGGGCGATGTTCTCGAGCTTCCAGGGCTTCATTTCGCCCGAGTCGTTCTCGTTGCAGGAGTCGGTGATGATCGTCGCGATGGTCGTGCTCGGCGGCATCGGCCACTTGCCGGGCGTGATCGTCGGCGCGCTGCTGTTGTCGGCCTTGCCCGAGGTGCTGCGCTACGTGGCCGGGCCGCTGCAACAGATGACCGGCGGCCGGCTCGACGCCTCGATCCTGCGCCAGCTGCTGATCGCACTCGCGATGATCACCATCATGCTGATGCGCCCGCGCGGCCTCTGGCCATCGCGCGAACACGGCAAAGATGAAACACCTGACACGCTGCCCGTGAACCCGCACCTGCACTTGACGCCGGGCGAGCAGATCCCGCCGACCGTCACGTCGATCGACCCGGCCTCACGGTGAGCGGCGCTTTCAGCAGGACCACGACATGACTGAAACCATTCTCAAAGTCAGCGGCGTTTCGAAGCGCTTCGGCGGCTTGCAGGCGCTCTCGGACGTCGGCATCACGATCACGAAGGGCCAGGTCTACGGCCTGATCGGCCCGAACGGCGCCGGCAAGACGACCTTCTTCAACGTGCTCACCGGCTTGTACGCGCCCGACTCGGGCAGCTTCGAACTCGGCGGCAAGCCGTACAAACCGACAGCGGTGCACGAGGTCGCGAAGGCGGGCATCGCGCGCACCTTTCAAAACATCCGCCTGTTCGCCGAAATGACCGCGCTCGAAAACGTGATGGTCGGCCGCCACGTGCGCACGAGTTCGGGGCTGATCGGCGCGGTCTTTCGCACGGCCAGCTTTAAGGCCGAAGAGGCCGCGATTGCTAAGCGCGCGCAAGAGCTGCTCGACTACGTCGGCATCGGCCGGTTCGCGCAGTACAAGGCGCGCACCTTGAGTTACGGCGACCAGCGCCGCCTCGAGATCGCACGCGCGCTCGCGACCGACCCGAAGCTGATTGCGCTCGACGAGCCCGCCGCCGGCATGAACGCGAGCGAAAAGATCGTGCTGCGCGAGCTGATTGACCAGATCCGCCGCGACGGCCGCACCATCCTGCTGATCGAGCACGACGTGAAGCTCGTGATGGGCCTGTGCGACCGTCTGACCGTGCTCGACTACGGCAAGCAGATCGCCGAAGGCACGGCCGCCGAGGTGCAGAAGAACGAGAAGGTGATCGAGGCCTACCTAGGCGCCGATCACAAAAATCACTGATCTTTCGACAAGCACAGGACGAACGGAAAATCAGATGACAAAAACGATGCTCAAGGTCACGGGCTTGAAGGTCGCCTACGGTGGCATCCAGGCCGTCAAGGGCGTGACCTTCGAGGTGCACGAAGGCGAGCTCGTCAGCCTGATCGGCGCGAACGGCGCCGGCAAGACGACGACGCTGAAGGCGATCACCGGCATCCAGCCCGCTGTCGGTGGCGACATCGAATACCTCGGCAAGTCGATCAAGGGCCGGGGCCCGTGGGATCTCGTCAAGCAAGGCCTGGTGATGGTGCCCGAGGGCCGCGGCACCTTCACGCGCATGACCATCACCGAAAACCTGCAGATGGGCGCATTCATCCGCACCGACAACGTGCAGATCGCGCTCGACATCGACAAGGTGTTCGCGATTTTCCCGCGCCTGAAGGAGCGCCGCAATCAGCTCGCCGGCACGATGAGCGGCGGCGAGCAGCAGATGCTCGCGATGGGCCGCGCGCTGATGGCGCAACCCAAGGTGCTGTTGCTCGACGAACCGTCGATGGGCCTGAGCCCGATCATGGTCGACAAGATTTTCGAGGTCGTCAACGACATCCACAGCCGCGGCACGACCGTGTTGCTGGTCGAGCAAAACGCGAGCCGCGCGCTGCAAATCGCCTCGCGCGGCTATGTGATGGATTCGGGCGAGGTCACGATGAGCGGCGATGCAAAGCAGCTGCTCATTGACCCCAAAGTGCGCGCTGCTTACTTGGGTGAATAGCTGTTGTTCCGGGCCCCGGCGGCCCCGGGCTTCGACAGGCCCGGCGATACAATCCGCCGGCCATGAACCAGCCTCTTTACGCGCCTTTGCGCAATCATTTTCACGACCACGAGGGTCGGGCCGCGTGAGCGTCGCTGTCGCGTCCCACACGCTCGCAGTGCTCCAGCCGCTTCTCTTTCGCCGCTCGCGCCTCGGCGCCGGTGAAGCAGCACCCGCCGCGCTCGGTGGCCGGCTCGTCGGGCAGGGCGCCGGGGCACTGCACGCGGCGCTGCTCGCGCCGCCCGGCGCAGTGTTCGATGGCTGGGCCAGCGCGTCACCATCTCATGATCGCCGCCACGGCTGTGTGCGCTACACGACCGACGGCCATTGGCTTCACGGCTTCGCCGAGGTCGACGACGGCACCTCGGGCCTTCAAGAAGCTTCGCATCGCGCTTACAAGGATCTGTTCGAGGTGCTCGCCGCGAGCGTCTGCCCGAATCTGCTGCGGGTGTGGAACTACCTCGCCGCGATCAACCGCGAACAAGACGGCAGCGAGCGCTATCGCCAGTTCAACGCCGGTCGCCAGCAGGCCTTCATCGAAGCACTCCGCAGCGCCTTCGAGGGCGCGCCGGCAGCGTGTGCGCTGGGCATGCGAGACGGCCCGCTGCGCGTCTACTTTCTCGCCGGCCGCCAGCCGCCGTTGGCGATCGAAAACCCGCGCCAGGTTAGCGCCTACTGCTACCCCGACACCTACGGCCCGCGCAGCCCGAGCTTCTCGCGCGCGGCGCTGGTCGACGTGGGCGGCGGTCGCAACGCGCTCTTTATTTCGGGCACCGCGAGTATCGTCGGCCACACCAGCCTGCATGTCGGCGACGTGCGCAAACAAACCGAAGAAAGCCTGCACAACATCGCGACCGTGCGGCGGGTCGCTGCCGAGCGCGCGGGCGTTGCGTTCGCGGCCGATGCGCTGATCTACACCGTCTACGTGCGCGATCCGGCGAACCTCGCTGTAGTGCGCGAGGTTTTCGAGCGCGAGGTCGGCGCCCGCAGCACGGCCGCGCGCGAAGCGGTCTACTTGCAGGCCGACATCTGCCGCGCCGAGTTGCTGGTCGAGATCGAGGCCCATGGTTTCGCGCACACCGGAGTCATCGCATGATCGTTCGCAGCCTGATGTTGTCGTTGGCCGCCTTGTCCAGCGCCGCCGCCTTCGCCGCCGACCAGCCGATGGAGCCCGGTCCCGATGTCGACGCCGGTCTGAACCCAGGGGTGAAACGCCCGCTGTGGGAGCTCGGCCTCGGCGTCGCCGGCCTGCGCCTGCCCGACTACCTCGGCTCCGACCACAGCCGCTTCTACGCGCTGCCGCTGCCCTACATCGTCTACCGCGGCACCTGGTTGAAGGCCGACCGCGACGGCGCACGCGCGTTGCTGTTCAACTCGCAGCGCATCAAGGTCGACGTGAGCGTCGCTGCCTCGACACCCACGCGCAGCCGCAACGACGACGCGAACGACGCCCGCGCCGGCATGCCGAATCTGAAGGGCACGTTCGAGCTCGGCCCGAACCTCAACGTCACGCTCGCGCGTTCGCTCGAGAACCGCTGGAAGCTCGACCTGCGCCTGCCGGTGCGCGGCGCGGTGTCGGTCGAGCGTTCGCCGAAATTCGTCGGCGCCACGTTCTCGCCGAACCTGAACCTCGATCTCGGCGGCATCGGCGGCGGCTGGAACTTCGGCGCGCTGGCCGGGCCGGTCTTCGCCGACCGCAAGTTCCACCAGTATTACTACGGTGTCGACGCGCCGTACGCGACCGCCAATCGCGCTGCCTATCAAGCGCGCGGCGGCTACGCCGGCTGGCGCGCCGTGGCCGCCACCTCACGCCGCTTCGGCAACATGTGGGTCGGCGGCTTCGTGCGCTACGACAACCTGCGCGGCGCGACGTTCGACGACAGCCCGCTCGTGCGCCGCACCTCGGCCGTCACGTTCGGGTTCGGCGTGTCCTGGATTTTGGCCACGTCGTCCGAGCTGGTTGCGGCATCCGACTGAGGTGCTGTTTGAGTTTTCTGCGGCGCCTGTTCCAGGGCTTTCTGTTCTACGTCTTGCTCGCGCACCTGGGTGCGATGTCGCTGACCTGGAACCTCGTCTGCTTCGTCATCTACCCGTTCCTGACGCGCGCGCAAGGTGTGGTCGTCGGGCGTGCAGCGATCTCGTCGGTGTACCGCGGGTTCTGGAGTTGCGCGCAGTGGCTCGGGCTGATGCGCATCGACTACACCGCGCTCGACGTGCTGAGCCGCGACGCCGGCCTGATCATCGCGGCCAACCACCCGAGCATGCTCGACGCGCTGCTGGTGATCGCGCGCGTGCCACGCGGCATCTGCATCATGCGGTCGAGCCTGATGCGCAACCCGTTCCTCGGCGCAGGCGCGCGTCTCGCTCGCTACATCCGCAACGAGCCGCCGCGCGGCATGATCCGCAGGTGCGTCGCGAACCTGAAGGCGGGCGGCCAGCTCGTGTTGTTCCCCGAAGGCACGCGCACCGTGCAGTCGCCGATCAATCCGTTTCGACCCGGCATCACGCTGATCGCGCACATGGCCGGCGTGCCGATCCAGACCGTGTTCATCGAGTCTGCGTCGCCGTACCTCGGCAAGGGCTGGCCGATCTGGCGCACGCCGCA
>JANLUW010000585.1:0-2850 GCA_031363645.1 Rhizobacter sp.
GCCGACACCATTACCGTGCTGCAGCGCGGCGCCACACTCGCCGAAGGGCCCTATGCCGAGGTCTCGAAGAACCCGGCGGTGATCGAGGCCTACATGGGCAACGCTGATGCCGAACTCAAGGGTGCGCACTGACATGACGGCCATGCTCGAAGTGCGCGACCTGCACGCCTGGTACGGCGAATCGCACGTGCTGCACGGCGTCAACTTCCATGTCAACGAAGGCGAGGTCGTGACGCTGCTTGGCCGCAACGGCGCCGGCCGCACCAGCACGATGCGTTCGATCATGGGCCTGATCGGCACGCGCAAAGGTTCGATCAAGGTGCGTGGTGTCGAAACGGTCTCGATGGCCACGCACAAGATTGCTCAGCTCGGCATCGGCTACTGCCCCGAAGAGCGCGGCATCTTCTCGAGCCTGTCGTGCGAAGAAAACCTGATGCTGCCGCCGACACTCGCCGAAGGCGGCATGAGCGTCGAGCAGATCTACGCCATGTTCCCGAACCTGAAAGAGCGCGCCAACAGCCAGGGCACTCGCCTCTCGGGCGGCGAGCAGCAGATGCTCGCCGTTGCGCGCATCCTGCGCACCGGCGCGCGGCTGTTGCTGCTCGACGAAATCTCCGAGGGCCTTGCGCCGGTGATCGTGCAAAAGCTCGCCGAGATGGTGATCGCGCTGCGCAAGCAGGGTTACACCGTGTTGATGGTCGAGCAAAACTTTCGCTTCGCGGCGCCGCTCGCCGATCGTTTCATGGTGATGGAGCATGGCGAAGTGATCCAAGAATTCACCCAGGCAGAACTGCCGTCGCGCCTCGACCGGTTGCACGAATACCTCGGCGTTTGATGCACGCCACCCGGACACCAAGCTACCCCAAGCAAAGTTAATTTTTCTCAACGGAGACCCTCGATGAAACTGACTCAACTCTCTACCGCCTGCGCGCTCGCCGCGACCACGCTGTTTGCCGCCTCGGCCCACGCCCAGATCTCGGGCGACGTGATCAAAATCGGTTTCATCACCGACCTGTCGGGCCTGTACGCCGACATCGACGGCCCGGCTGGCGCCGAGGCCATCCGCATGGCGATCGCCGACCTGGGCGGCGCCATCAACGGCAAGAAGATCGAGCTGCTCGTCGCCGACCACCAAAACAAGGCCGACGTGGCTGCCTCGAAGGCGCGCGAGTGGTTCGACCAGCAAGGCGTCGACGTGCTGATCGGCGGCACCAACTCGGGCACGGCGCTGGCGATGGCAAAAGTCGCGGCCGAGAAGAAAAAGCCTTTCCTCGCGGTCGGCCCCGGCAGCTCGGCGCTGACCAACGATCAGTGCTCGCCGTACACGATCCACTACGCCTACGACACCGTCGCGCTGGCCAAGGGCACGGCACCGGCAGTGGTCAAGGCCGGCGGCAAGAGCTGGTATTTTTTGACGGCCGACTACGCGTTCGGTACCGCGCTGCAAGCCGACGCTTCGGCCGCGGTGAAGGGTTCCGGCGGCACGGTCGTGGGCGCTGTGCGCCACCCGCTGGCATCGAGTGATTTTTCATCGTTCCTGTTGCAGGCGCAGGGCAGCAAGGCCGAGATCCTCGGGCTGGCCAACGCGGGCGGCGACACCGTCAACGCGATCAAGGCGGCGAACGAGTTCGGCATCACGAAGACGATGAAGCTCGCCGGCCTGCTGATGTTCATCAACGACGTGCACTCGCTCGGTTTGAAGGCCACGCAGGGCATGTATTTGACCGACAGCTGGTACTGGAACCAGTCGGCCGAATCGCGGGTGTGGAGCAAGCGCTTTTTCGACAAATTCAAGCGCATGCCGTCGTCGATTCAGGCGGCCGACTATTCCGTTGCGCAGTTCTACCTGGCGGCCGTGAAAGCCGCGGGCAGCGATGACGGGGACAAGACCAACGAGCAGATGCGCAAGAGCAAGGTCAACGACATGTACGCCAAGGGCGGCTACGTGCGCGCCGACGGCACGATGGTTCACGACATGTACCTGATGCAGGTCAAGACACCGGCGCAATCGACCACCCCGTGGGACTACTACAACGTGGTCGCCACGACCAAAGTCGATGACGCGTTCCTGACCAAGGCCGAGTCCAAGTGAGCGCTCTGGAAGTAGTCCGCAACGACTGACCCGCACGCCATGGAAATCTTCGGCATCCCGATTCAGGCCTTCCTCGGCCAACTGCTGCTCGGCCTCGTCAACGGCTCGTTCTACGCGATGCTGAGCCTGGGTCTCGCGGTCATCTTCGGGCTGCTGGGGATCGTCAACTTCGCGCACGGCGCGCTGTACATGGTCGGCGCGTACGTCGCGTTCATCGCGCTCGACAAGTTCGGCATCAACTACTGGTTCGCGCTCGTGATTTCGCCGCTCGTCGTCGGTGCGCTCGGTGTCGTGATCGAGCGCACGCTGCTCAAGCGCCTGTACAAGATCGACCCGATCTATGGCCTTCTGCTGACCTTCGGCCTCGCGCTGATCGCCGAAGGGCTGTTTCGCTATTGGTTCGATGTGTCTGGCCAGTCGTACCCGGTGCCGGAGCTGTTGCAAGGCGCGACGAACCTCGGCTTCATGGTGCTGCCGAACTACCGCGCCTGGGTCGTCGTCGCGTCGCTGACGGTCTGCCTGGGCACCTGGTTCGTGATCGAGCGCACCCGCCTGGGAGCCTACCTGCGCGCCGGTACCGAGAACCCGGCGCTGGTGCAGGCATTCGGCATCAACGTGCCGGTGATGGTCATGTTGACCTACGGTGGCGGCTGTGCGCTCGCGGCTTTCGCCGGCGTGCTCGCGGCGCCGGTAATTCAGGTGACGCCGCTGATGGGCAGCAACCTGATCATCGTCGTGTTCGCGGTCGTCGTGATCGG
>JANLUW010000596.1:0-1745 GCA_031363645.1 Rhizobacter sp.
CGTTCCACATGGGCCTGTTCCAGATGGGCAAGACGGCCACGGTGCTTGTCGCGATGCTGCTGCTGGTGGCGCTGGTCGATGCGACGAGCTACGCCACGCGGCGGGCGCTGGCGCGTTGAGGGTGTGAGACGTTATTCCCTCGCTCCATTGGGGAGACGGCATCCGAGTTTGCTCCCTCGCCCCTTTGGGGAGAGCGAGTCAAATCAAGAAACTGTCGGCGCCTGCACCCCGCGCACCGCGGGCCGCAGAATCAGCTATCGCGCCGCGGAGATCATCAGCGTGCTGAACGGTGGCGCTGCCACCGTCCGCATCCCGGCAAAGAAGCAAAGCGATATCAGGTTAAAAAAGTGCACGATCTTCTGGAGCGTTTAGGAGCAGGTTCGTGAAAACAATGTGCCACAAGAGCTACACCGCCCGCGTCGAGTTCGACGACCGAGACAACATTTTTGTCGGGCGCGTCTTGGGAACCCGAACGATCATCGGCTTCCACGGTGAAACCGCAGATCAACTTCATGCGGAGTTTCATGCTGCAGTCGAACACTTCATCCGTGACTGCAAGGAGCAAGGTGTCAAGCCCGAAAAGCCGGCCTCCGGCCAACTGTTGCTCAGCGTGCCACCGGTGGTTCACGGCGCGGCATTGGTTGCAGCCCAAGCTGCAGGCAAAAGTCTTAACCAATGGGCAACCGAGCTCCTGACCGATGCTGTGCTTCATTGAGTAGACAGTTCACCGTTGGCTTAAACATCTGGCTGTCAACGGAGGCGCCCCGCGCATCGCGCGCCGCCGGGTCAGGTACCAAGCCGCCGGGATCACCAGCATGCTGAGCAGTGGGGCGGTGACCATGCCGCCCACCATCGGCGCGGCGATGCGGGTCATCACCTCCGAACCCGTGCCGGTGCCCAACAGGATCGGCAGCAGCCCGGCCATCACGACCGCGACGGTCATCGCCTTGGGCCGCACGCGCAGCACTGCACCTTCGCGGATCGCGGATCGCAGCGTCGCGTCGTCGTCGGGCTCGCCGGCCGCAAGGCGGCGCGCATGGGCGTTTTTCAAGTAGATCAGCATCACCACGCCGAACTCCGCGGCCACGCCCGCGAGCGCGATGAAGCCGACTGCCGTGGCGACCGATATCGAGTGGCCGAGCACCCACACCAACCAGAAGCCGCCGACGAGCGAGAAGGGCACCGCGGCCATCACGAGCGCGGTGTCGCCGACCGATCGGAACAGCAGGTACAGCAGCGCGAAGATCAGCGCGAGCGTGACCGGCACGACGAGCTTGAGCCGCTCGGTCGCGCGCTCCAGGTACTCGAACTGGCCCGACCACGCGACCGAATAGCCGGCGGGCAGTGCCACCTTCGCAGCGACCGCCGCCTGCATGTCGGTCACGACCGAGCGCAGGTCGCGCCCTCGCACGTCGACATACACCCAGCCCGAGAGCCGCGCGTTCTCGCTGCGCAGCATCGGCGGGCCTTCGGCGATGGCGATTTTGGCGACGTCTTGCAGCCGCAGTTGCGCGCCTTTTTCGGTGACGAACGGCAGTTGTCGCAGGCGCTCGAGCGAGTCGCGAATTTCGCGCGGGTAGCGCACGTTGATTGGGTAGCGTTCGCGGCCCTGAATGACTTCGCCGACGTTCTCGCCACCGATCGCGGTGGCAACGATGGCCTGCACATCGGCGACCGAAAGCCCGTAGCGCGCGGCCGCGAGCCGGTCGGCATCGACATCGATGTAGCGCCCGCCAGTCAGCCGC
>JANLUW010000629.1:0-6308 GCA_031363645.1 Rhizobacter sp.
TCCGACAAGGAATACCAGCTGCTGCGCAACGCGAGCATCGCGATCCTGCGCGAGATCGGCGTCGACACCGGCGGAAGCAACGTGCAGTTCGCGATCAACCCGGTCGACGGCCGCATGGTCGTGATCGAGATGAACCCGCGGGTGTCGCGCTCGTCGGCGCTCGCCTCGAAGGCGACCGGCTTTCCGATCGCGAAGGTCGCGGCCAAGCTCGCGGTCGGCTACACGTTGGATGAGCTGCGCAACGACATCACCGGTGGCGCGACGCCGGTGTCGTTTGAGCCGTCGATCGACTACGTCGTCACGAAGATCCCGCGATTCGCGTTCGAGAAATTTCCGGCTGCCGATTCGCGCCTGACGACGCAGATGAAATCGGTCGGCGAGGTGATGGCGATGGGCCGCACCTTCCAGGAGAGTTTCCAGAAAGCCTTGCGCGGCCTGGAAACGGGCATCGACGGTCTCAGCGAACGCAGCACGGATCGGGAAGAAATCGTTCAGGAAATCGGCGAAGCCGGCCCCGAGCGCATCGTCTATGTCGGCGACGCGTTTCGCATCGGCAAGAGCCTGGAGGAAGTGTTCGAAGAGACCGCGATCGATCCGTGGTTCCTGGCGCAGATCGAGCAGCTCGTGCAACACGAACAGGCGCTCGCCGGCCGCACCGTCGCCGATCTGTCGTCCGATGAACTGCGATTTTTGAAGCAGAAGGGCTTCTCCGATCGCCGGCTCGCCAAGCTGCTCGGCACGAACCAGCACGAGGTGCGCAAGACGCGCCACGCGCTGAACATTCGGCCGGTCTACAAACGCGTCGACACCTGCGCGGCCGAGTTCGCGACGCAGACGGCCTACCTGTACTCGACCTACGAAACGGTCGACGCCGAATGCGAGGCCGAGCCGACCCACGCCAAAAAAATCATGGTGCTCGGTGGCGGCCCGAACCGCATCGGCCAAGGCATCGAGTTCGACTACTGCTGTGTGCATGCCGCACTCGCGATGCGCGAAGACGGCTACGAGACCATCATGGTCAACTGCAACCCCGAGACCGTCTCGACCGACTACGACACGTCGGATCGCCTCTACTTCGAGCCGGTGACGCTCGAAGACGTGCTCGAAATCGTCGACAAAGAAAAGCCTGTCGGTGTGATCGTGCAGTACGGCGGCCAGACGCCGCTGAAGCTCGCGCTCGACCTCGAGCGCGCCGGCGTGCCGATCGTCGGTACCACGCCCGACAGCATCGACATGGCCGAAGACCGCGAGCGCTTTCAGGCACTGCTGCACGAGATCGGCCTGAAGCAACCGCCGAACCGCACCGCGCGCACCGAAGAGGCGGCGCTGGTGTTGGCGCAGGAGATCGGCTACCCGCTGGTCGTGCGCCCGAGCTATGTGCTCGGCGGCCGCGCGATGGAAATCGTGCATGGCGACAAGGACCTGGAGCGCTACATGCGCGAGGCCGTGCGCGTCAGTGAAAAATCGCCGGTGCTGCTCGACCGCTTTCTCGACGATGCGATCGAGGTCGATGTCGACTGCATCAGCGACGGCACCGACGTGATGATCGGCGGCATCATGGAGCACGTCGAGCAGGCGGGCATTCACTCCGGCGACTCGGCTTGCTCACTGCCGCCGTACTCGCTGCCCAAGGCGCTGCAAGACGAGATGCGGCGCCAGACGATGGCAATGGCGAAGGCGCTCAAGGTCGTCGGGCTGATGAACGTGCAGTTCGCGATTCAGGGAATGACCGACAACAACGCCGACAACGCTGTCGTCTACGTGCTCGAAGTGAACCCGCGCGCCTCGCGCACCGTGCCGTTCGTCTCGAAGGCGACCGGCCAGCCGCTGGCGAAGATCGCGGCGCGCTGCATGGTGGGGCAAAGCCTGGTGAGCCAGAAGGGCAAGGACGGCAAGGCGCCACGCGAAGTGATCCCGCCATATTTTTCGGTCAAGGAAGCGGTGTTCCCATTCAACAAGTTCCCCGGCGTCGACCCGATCCTCGGGCCGGAAATGCGCTCGACCGGCGAGGTGATGGGTGCGGGCCGAACCTTCGGCGAGGCGATGTTCAAGAGCCAGCTTGGCGCGGGCTCGCGCCTGCCGACTTCAGGCACCGTTTGCATCACCGTGAAGAACGGTGACAAGGCGCGTGCTGTCGTGGTGGCGCGCGACCTTCACGCGCTCGGCTTCGCGATCGTTGCGACCAAAGGCACGGCTGCGGCCATCGCCGCGGGCGGCATTCCGGTCAAGGCAGTGAACAAGGTCAAGGATGGCCGGCCGCACATCGTCGACATGGTCAAAGCGGGCGAGATCCAGATGGTCTTCACGACGGTCGATGAGACCCGCACCGCGATCGCCGATTCGCGCCACATCCGGCAGGCCGCGCTGGCGAACCGCATCACCTACTACACGAGCATGGCGGGTTGCGAGGCGGCGGTCGAAGGCATGAAGCACCAGGACGATCTCGTCGTGGTGTCTCTGCAGAAGCTTCACCTGGAACTGCACTAAAATCTGGTCGTGGTACTCCGCCGCCGGCACACCCCGGCGGCGGCGTCATTTTTGCTGCAAGGTTTCCACCATGATCACCATTCCCCTGACCGTTCGCGGTGCCGAAAAACTCAAGGAAGAACTCGCGCGATTGAAGGGCGTGGAACGTCATTCGGTCATCCAGGCGATCTCGGAGGCGCGCGCACAGGGCGATCTGTCGGAAAACGCCGAGTACGAGGCCGCGAAAGACAAGCAGGGTTTCATCGAAGGCCGCATCCTGGAGGTCGAAAGCAAGCTCGCCGCCGCGCAAATCATCGACCCGAAAACGTTGAACGCCGAAGGCCGGATCGTGTTCGGCTCGACCGTCGATCTGGAAGACGAAGACAGCGGCGCAGCCGTGACTTATCAGATCGTCGGCGACGACGAGGCCGATCTCAAGCAGGGGCTGATCTCGATCAGCTCACCGATTGCGCGGGCGTTGATCGGCAAGTCGGGCGGCGACGTGGCCGAGGTGCAAGCTCCCGGCGGTGTGCGGCACTACGAGATCCTCGCGGTCAAGTACGTCTGATGCGCTTCCCGGGCCGCTCCTTCGGGCACCTCTCTGGCCGCTGTTCTACGCTGATTGCCGGCCTGTGGGCCGGCATCCTTTTGTGCATCGGCGCCATCGCTGCGCCCGCGGCCTTCGCGATGCTGGCGCGCCCGGATGCCGGTCGGTTCGTCAACCGCCTGTTCGAGCAAGAAGCCTACCTCGCGATCGCGGTTGCGGTCGTCTTGTTCGCGATTGAACGCCAGCGCAGCCGTGATGCGGCCGAGGCCGGCACGGGGTCGGTGTTCAGTGTCAACCTGATGCTTTTGCTCGGCACGCTGTTTTGCACGGTCGCCGGTTACTTCGCGGTGCAGCCGATGATGCAAGTGGCGCGGACCGGGCAGGGCGTCGTCTCGTTCGGCATGTTGCATGCCATCTCGAGCGGGTTCTTCGTGCTCAAGGGGCTGCTGGTGCTGGCACTTGCATGGCGCCTGAGCCACGCTGGACCGGCCTCGGTCACTCGGACTGCGACGACTTTTTGACGCTGGTGCGGCGCTTGGTCGCTCGCTTGAGCTCACCGCCGGCAGCGATGCGCATGTTGCCCATCACCGTGATCTTCTTGACCTGCGCGCGGTGGTTGCCGCTCTTCGAGAACTTCAAAATCTTCACGACCCGCGGGCCCGAGCCACGGCCTTCGCGCTCGACCTTTTCTTTCGGCGGCATCGGCCGCCACAGCACCAGCAGCTTGCCGATGTGCTGAATTGGCGCCGCGGCCAGCGCATCGGCCAGCGTGTTGAAAATCGTTTCGCGTGTGGCGCGTTCATCTGAAAACACCCGCACCTTGATC
Source organism: Rhizobacter sp. (assembly GCA_031363645.1). Taxonomy (GTDB): domain Bacteria; phylum Pseudomonadota; class Gammaproteobacteria; order Burkholderiales; family Burkholderiaceae_C; genus LMDS01. The sequence goes on from JANLUW010000629.1 coordinate 3,840, forward strand.
AGGCCGTGGGCGTTGAGCGCGGCATCTACTTCTTTTTGAACGGCAGGCGTGAGACCGTCCCCGCCGATCATCACCACCGGATCGATGTGGTGGGCTTCGGCGCGGTGCTCTTTGCGCTGGGCGGGAGTCAATTGAATAGCGTTCATGCCCCTATTATCCGCGTGCCATGAAAACCCAGACCAAAAGCAAGAAGGTAAACAAGCAGTGGTTGCATGACCACGCTAACGACACCTACGTGAAGCTGGCGCAGCGTGAGGGCTACCGGGCACGCGCGGCCTATAAGTTGAAAGAGATCGACGAGGAACTTCGCCTGATCAAGCCGGGCCAAACCGTCGTCGACCTCGGCTCGGTGCCGGGCGCCTGGAGCCAGTACGTGCGTCGGCGCTTCGCGCCGAAAGATGTTGGCGCCGGCGGCGCGGCTGCCGGCCAGCTCAATGGCACGATCATCGCGCTCGACATGCTGACCATGCACCCGATCGAGGGCGTGATCTTTTTGCAGGGAGACCTTCGCGAAGAGGCGGTGCTGGCGCAGCTCGCGGCGCTTGTCGGTGGGCGCCCTGTCGACGTGGTGCTGTCCGACATGGCGCCGAACCTGTCTGGTATCGAAAGTGCCGACGCCGCGCGCGTCGGCCACCTCGTCGAACTGGCGGTCGAGTTCGCCCAGAACCACTTGACAGCCGATGGCGCGTTGGTTTGCAAGGTATTTCATGGCGGCAGCTACGACGAACTCGCGAAGCTGTTCAAGGCGACCTTCCGCGTCGTCAAGCCGATCAAACCCAAGGCCTCACGCGACAAGTCGTCGGAGACGTTTTTGGTGGGCCTCGGCCTTAAACGAGTGCCTCAAGGGCGTCTGCCGCTCGCTGACATCGTCTCGTGAAATGCCTTAAGCGGGTGCAGAGAACCGATACACATTCGCCGCCCGTGGGGATTGACACACTGGCGCGGGCCTTGACTGGCCTAAAATCGGCCGCAGATGGCTGATATCGCGACGCTAATGCGTGCGAGATTTTTTTGATCCAGCCCCGAAAATGGAGTCGCGGTGAACAATCAATGGTTCTCTAAAGTTGCTGTGTGGTTGGTGATCGCACTCGTGCTGTTCACCGTTTTCAAGCAATTCGACCGAACGGCCGCGCAGGGCAATGCGATGGGTTACTCGGAGTTTCTCGAAGAAGTACGCGCCAAGCGCGTAAAAAGCGTCGTGCTGCAGGATGTCGGCGGCGGCACCACCGAGATCCGCGCCAAGACAAGTGATGACAAAGAGGTGCGCACTACGGCCACCTCGCTCGACCGCGGCCTCGTCGGCGACCTCATCAACAACAGCGTGAAGTTCGACGTCAAGCAGCGCGAGGAGCCTTCGTTGCTCGGCACGATGTTGATGTCGTGGGGGCCGATCCTGTTGCTCATCGGCGTCTGGATCTACTTCATGCGCCAGATGCAGGGCGGCGGCAAAGGCGGTGCGTTCAGCTTCGGCAAGAGCAAGGCGCGCTTGCTGGACGAGGCCAACAACACCACCACCTTCGCCGATGTCGCGGGTTGCGACGAGGCCAAAGAAGAAGTCAAGGAATTGGTCGATTTCCTGAAAGACCCGCAAAAGTTCCAGAAGCTCGGTGGCCGTATCCCGCGGGGCGTGTTGCTGGTGGGCCCTCCGGGCACCGGTAAGACCTTGCTGGCCAAGGCGATTGCCGGTGAAGCCAAGGTGCCGTTCTTCTCGATCTCGGGCTCCGACTTCGTCGAAATGTTCGTTGGTGTCGGCGCGGCCCGCGTGCGCGACATGTTCGACCAGGCCAAGAAGAGCGCGCCGTGCATCATCTTTGTCGACGAAATCGATGCGGTCGGCCGCCATCGCGGCGCTGGACTCGGCGGTGGCAACGACGAGCGCGAGCAAACTCTGAACCAGATGCTGGTCGAGATGGACGGCTTCGAAACCAACGTCGGGGTGATCGTGATGGCCGCCACCAACCGGCCTGACATCCTCGACCCCGCGCTGCTGCGCCCCGGCCGCTTCGACCGGCAGGTTTACGTGACGCTGCCCGACGTGCGTGGCCGCGAGCAAATCCTCAACGTTCACATGCGCAAGGTGCCGGTCGGTCAGGACATTCGCTCCGACCTCCTCGCGCGCGGCACACCGGGTTTCTCGGGCGCCGACCTCGCCAACCTGGTCAATGAAGCAGCGCTCTTCGCCGCGCGCCGCAGCGGCCGGGTGGTCGAAATGCTCGACTTCGAGAAGGCCAAGGACAAGATCATGATGGGGCCGGAGCGCAAGTCGATGATCATGGCCGAGGAGGAGCGTAAGAACACCGCGTACCACGAGTCCGGGCACGCGCTGGTAGCGCGCCTGGTGCCCAAGGCCGACCCGGTTCACAAGGTTACCGTGATCCCCCGCGGCCGCGCACTCGGTGTGACGATGCAGTTGCCCGAAGGCGACCGCTACAGCACCGACAAGATTCGCATGCTGAGCACGATCTCCAT
>JANLUW010000029.1:0-4729 GCA_031363645.1 Rhizobacter sp.
CGCCGAACTCTGGTCGGCCACGCCGCAAGCCGCCGCGCCGCGCGCCGTCGAGCCGCCGCCGACCGCGCCGCCACCGGAGGTCAAGAAGGTCGAGCCGGTCGCGAAACCGACACCCACGCCCACGCCGAAACCACCCGAGCCTGTCGTCGCAGAAAAGCCGCCGACCCCCGCGCTGCCCGACCCGCAAATCGCAATCGAGAAAGCGAAGAAGGAAGACGCCAAGCGCGTGGCCGCCGAGGAAGCGCAGAAGGAACAGAAGCGCGAAAAGGCCGAGCGCGCGAAAGAAGAGCTCGCGCAGAAGAAGCTCGAGAAGGACAAGGCCGACAAGGCGAAGGTGGAGCAGGCCAAGGTCGAACTGGCGAAGAACGAGAAGGCCGAGAAGGCCGAGAAGGCCGACACTGCGAAACGTGAGGTCGCACGCGCTGACTACTTGAAGCGTATGCAGCAGGGCCTACCTGACGCGACTGGAGGTGCCGGCGACACCGGCACGGCGTCGCGCAGCAGCGGTCCATCGGCTGCCTACGGCGGCCGGATCGCGGCACGCATCAAACCCAACATCGTGTTCACCGATCCGATCGACGGCAATCCGCGCGCCGAAGTCGAGTTGCGACTCGCGCCCGACGGCAGCATCGCTGGCAAGCGCCTGATCAAGAGCAGCGGCGTGTAGTCGTGGGACGACGCCGTGATGCGCGCCATCGAGCGAACCGAAACCTTCCCGCTCGACAACGGCCGGGTGCCGCCGCCGATCGTGATCGGCTTCAGGCCCCGCGACTGATCGGCGGCGCCGCAGCCACTTCCTTCAACCAGGATTCACGCAGCGCGGTGGCCAGCCACGCGGCGAAATCGAAACCCTCACCAGCGCGCGTGAGCGCGGTACCGAGGTCGATGCCGTCGAGCACATCTGCGGTCCAGTCGGCGGTCGCCGGGTCGATCGCGTGCACCGCCGCGCGCCAGCCGCGGCGCGCGACCAACACCTGCTCGCCGCGCTGCGCCGCGATGGCCTCGCGCACCGCCTCGAATGCGCTTTCCGCCGCCTCGCCTGCGAGTTGGTGCGCACGGTGAATCGCTGCGATCGGCCACGGTGAGCGCAGCAGCGCCACGCCGGGCATCAGCACAAGGCGCAACTGCGCCGGATCGGCGGATTCGAGCCGGCGGAGCGAATCGACATCGAGCACGGCATCGGCGGCGCGCTCGTGGCGGTGCAGTGCGAGTTCGAGACGCGCACTGTCGGCGAGGTACGGCCATGCGTGCAGGCCGGCGTGCGCCGCGAGCCACGCGGCGAACCCGTCGCCCCATTCGCCGAGATCGCCTCGCTCGGGTGGGCACACGTTCCAAAACTCCTTGGCGAGGTGCCTGAAGTCATCAGCGCCGACCATCGCCTGCACGGTCGGGAAGATCGACGCGAGCGCGCGGTCAGCGATCGATTCGGCGTTCGCGCGGTAAACCTCCAGGCCGCGTGCGGCCCGTGTGCCACGTTCGCGCAACATCGCGACGGCTTCAGCAGAGACCTGCTGCGCGGCGCCGTCCTGCGCCGCCCCACCGGCGAGCACGGCGAGCAGCGCTTGCTGGCGCTGCAACTCGTTCATGGCTGGATGCGCGCGCCGACCGCCAACGCCTGCGCGGCCTCGCCGAGCAGCACGTCGAACGCGGGCAGGTCGGTGTCCCATTCGACGAGCGTCGGCAGCGGGCCGAAGCGGCGCAGCGCGTGTGCGTAGGCGGCCCACACCGCCGGCCGCACGCGGCTGCCGTGGTCGTCGATGACGATGCCATCGGTCTCGCAATAACCTGCGAGATGAACCTCACCGACGATGCCCGCCGGCAGCGCGTCGATGAACGCACAGCATGCCGCGAGCGGGTCGACGGCGCCTGCGTTGAGCGCGTTGACCATCAGATTGTTCACGTCGAGCAGCATGCCGCAACCGGTGCGCTCGTACAGCGCGGCGAAGAACTCGGGCTCGGTCATCGAGTCGTCGGCGAACGACACGTAAGACGACAGGTTCTCGACCAGCATCGTGCAGCCGATGCGCTCTTGCGCCTGTGCCACGTTGCTCACCATGACCCGCAGCGACGCCTCGGTGAACGCGATCGGCAGCAGGTCGTTCGCATGGGTGACCGGTGCGCCATCCGCGGGCGCAGCGCGCGCGAAGCACGCGTGGTCGGAAACGCGCACCGGCTCGATGCATCGCACCAGCCGCGCGAGCCGGTCGAGGTGCCACGGGTCGAGGCCGACGGCCGAGCCGAGCGCCAGGCCGACGCCATGCAGGCTCACCGGGTATGCCTCGCGGGCCTGCCTCAGCACCGCGAGCGCGGCGCCGCCATCGGCGAAGAAATTTTCGGAGTGGACTTCGACGAAACCGAGCGCCGGCCGGCCTTCGAGCAGCGCCGCGTAGTGCGGCTGGCGCAGGCCGATGCCGACTGACGCAGCCATCGCTGCGCCGGCAGAAATCACTTCTTCGCGACCATCGCCTTGGCTTGGTCTTCGGACTTGCCACCGATCTTCTCGCAGGTGCCCTTGGCGACGTAGTTCCATTCGTCAGCGGCCATCGCGTTCTTCGACTGACCGGCGCACGAGTGGCTGCCCGAAAGGTTAGCGCAGTCGTTGGTGCCGGCCTTGGCAATGCCGTAGCACTTCTCTTTTTCCCTGCCCGGATCGGCGGCATGCGCGGCCGAGAGCACGCCCATCGCGAGGACGGAGGCGAGCGCGCTGGAGGCAATGAGGCGGGTGTTCATGGTGCAGGTTCTCCTGTGGATGTTGGAGCCGACGAGATCAGCTTTGAATGAATTTTCGGCAGGGCCACGCGGGGATGTCGTGCCGGCTGGAATGACCTTACACCATCGCAGTGCGTCGGTCGTGCAGCGCGCGGCGCGTCGTCAGCATGGATGCACGCAGCGACGCAAAATTGAGGAGTTTCTCGACGCTTTGGGGAGAACGCGATGTTCAAGTCTCTGGTTTGCGCGCTGCTTTTCAGCGTCATCCCGCTTGCTGCGATGGCCGACGGCCCGCCTCGAACGGCCGAGGTTGCCGACAGCGATGCACGCGCGGTGCGGGCGGTGGTCGAGGCGCAGCTGAAGGCGTTCGCGGCCGACGATGCGGTCAAGGCGTTTTCGCATGCATCGCCGGCCATTCAGAAGCAGTTCGGTGACGCGGCCACGTTCGCCGAAATGGTGCGCCGCACCTACCCGATGCTGATCCGGCCGGCGTCGATCAGTTTCTACCGGCCTTTGGCTATCGAGTCGGTCGTCGTGCAGGGCGTCATGTTCCGCGATGGCGAGGGCCATGTCTGGCGGGCCGACTACCAGTTGCAGCGCCAGCCCGATAAACGCTGGCGCATCGAGGGCTGCCAGGTCGTGCCGGGCAACGACACGTCGACGACCTGAGCGCCTCGGCGCCTGCTCATCGCTGCGGCGCCCCGTAGCCGCCGCCGCCCGGCGTCTCGATCACGAACACATCGCCCGGCGCCATCTCGACCGAGCCGATGTGATCGAGCGGCTCGCGCTTGCCATCCGCGCGCTCGACCCGGTTGATGCCGGGCCGGCCGGCTGCGCCGCCGGCCATGCCGAACGCGCCGTGGTGGCGGCCGTTCGAGAGAATCGACGCCGTCATCGCCTCGAGAAACCGCACCTGGCGCACGCCGCCGTCACCGCCCCGGTACTGCCCCGCACCGCCCGAGCCCTTGCGAATCTCGTAACTCTCCAGCCGCACCGGGAAGCGGAACTCGAGCACCTCGGGGTCGGTCAGCCGCGAGTTCGTCATGTGGGCCTGCACGACCGAGGTGCCGTCGAAGTCGGGGCCTGCACCGGTGCCGCCGGAAATGGTTTCGTAGTACTGGTAGCGGTCGTTGCCGAACGTGAAGTTGTTCATCGTGCACTGGCCCGCGGCCATCGCGCCGAGCGCGCCGTAGAGCGCGTTGGTGATGCAGGTCGAAGTCTCGACGTTGCCGGCCACCACCGAGGCCGGCGGGTGCGGGTTCAGCATCGAGCCGTCGGGGATGATGACTTTCAATGGCTTGAGGCAACCGGCGTTCAGCGGGATGTCGTCGTTCACCAACGTGCGGAAGACGTAGAGCACGGCGGCCATGCAGACGGCCGTCGGCGCGTTGAAGTTGTTGGCAAGCTGCCGCGAGGTGCCGATGAAATCGATCTCGGCCGTGCGCTCGGCGGCGTTCACGCGGATCGCCACGCTGATCTGCGCGCCGTTGTCGAGCGGCAAGGTGAAGCTGCCGTCTTTGAGCTTGGTGATGACTCTGCGCACCGACTCCTCGGCGTTGTCTTGCACGTGGCCCATGTAGGCCTGCACCACGTCGAGCCCGAACTGCGCGACCATCTTGCGCAGCTCCTGCACACCCTTCTCGTTCGCGGCGATCTGTGCTTTCAGGTCGCCCATGTTTTGCTGCGGATTGCGCGACGGGTGCGCGCCGCTGCTGAGCAATGCCAGCATCTCGGCCTCGCACAGCACACCGCGATCGACCAGCTTGACGTTGTCGATCTGCACGCCCTCTTCTTCGATGCGGGTCGAGAACGGCGGCATCGAGCCGGGTGTCGTGCCGCCGATGTCGGCATGGTGGCCGCGTGAGCCGACGTAGAACAAGACCCCCGAGTTGGCCGCATCCCAGACCGGTGTCACGACCGTTACATCGGGCAAATGCGTGCCCCCGTGATAAGGGTCGTTCAGCACATACACATCCCCCGGTTGCATCGTGCCGGCGTTGCGCGCAACGACCGTCTTGAT
>JANLUW010000038.1:0-4690 GCA_031363645.1 Rhizobacter sp.
GTGATCGGCACGCGCGTTCAACGCGCCGTCAAGGCGCCTTTTTCAGCCGGATGTGCGCCATCCACCCGCCATCGGGCGCGTTGACCAGCTCGAAGGTGCCGCCCCTGCGCTGCACGGCCTTGTCGACCATTGCGAGGCCGAGGCCCGCGCCGGTGGCCGCGGTGCGCGCGGCGTCGCCGCGGAAGAACGGCGTCGTCAGCTGCGCGAGCTTGTTCGGGTCGGCGCCCTGGCCGAAGTCGCGCACGGTCAGGATCACCCACGGCCCGGTGCGCGCGTAGCTCACGTTCACGCGCGCGATGCCGGTGTCGGTCGAACGGCCGTAGCGGCGCGCGTTCTCGAACAGGTTTTGCAGCACCCGGCCGAGCTCGATGTCGTCGGCCATCACCTTGGTGTCGATCGCCACACGCGAAGCGATGCGGATCTGGCTGGTGTCGCGGAACGCCGCCATCTCGCGGTCGACCACGCTCGAGAGGTGCACCGGCATCAGCTTGCTCTCGCCGGGGCGGGCGTAGTCCATGAACTTGTCGATGATCGCGTCGAGCTGGTCGATGTCGAGCGCCATGTTGTGCTTGGCCTCTTCGTCGTGCACGCTCATCTCGGCTTCCAGACGCAAGCGTGCCAGCGGCGTGCGCAGGTCGTGCGAGATGCCGGCGAGCATCACCGCGCGGTCTTGTTCGACCTTCGCGAGCTCGCGCGCCATCCGGTTGAAGCCCATGTTGACCTGCCGGATCTCGCTCGTCAGCGTGTTTTCGTCGAGCCGCGAATCGAACTCGCCTTCGCGGATGCGGCTGGCGGCGAACGAGAGTTCTTTCAACGGCTGGTTGATCAGCCGCGCGATCGCCGCCGAGCCGAGCACGGTCGCGAGCAGCGCCATGCTGACCCACAAGGTCAGCGTGCTCCACAGGATCGGGCCGGGGCGCGTCGGGTCGACCTGCAGCCAGAACGGATCCTTCTCGATCGAAAAACCGACCCACAACCCGTTCGCGCCGTTCACCGAGCTCGCGACCAGCGTGTCGGCGCCGAGCTCACCGCGCAGTTGGTGGCCGATCGCGCGGGTCGCGCGGTCGACCTCGTACGGTTCCGACTTGTCGCCGGGCTCGCGCGGCGCGAGCTTGAGGGATTCCTGGTTCGAGATGCCCTTGATGAGCGCCACGCGGTTGATGCCGTCGCTCGACTGAAGCGCCGCGCGCGCGAGCTTGACCAAGCTCGCGATCTGCTGCGCTTGCTGGGTGGCGCGCGGCTCGAACTCGAGCGCGCGAAAGGTTTGCGTCCATGCGAACACGCCGCTGACGAGCAGCAGCGCGATCAACACGAAGGTGCGCCAGAACAGGCTCAGAGCGAGTTTGTTGGACTTCATCTGCAGGCCAGCCTACCAGACGAAAAAAAGGCTCCCGAAGAAGCCGCTGCGCAGATGGATCAGCTCGTCCCGTCCGGCACAAACACATAGCCCACGCCCCACACCGTCTGGATGTAGCGGGGCTGCGCCGGGTCGGGCTCGATCATCTTGCGCAGGCGCGAGATCTGCACGTCGAGGCTGCGGTCGAAGGGCTCGAACTCACGTCCGCGTGCAAGCTGCGCCAGCTTGTCGCGCGAGAGTGGCTGGCGCGGGTGGCGCACAAGCGCCTTGAGCATCGAGAACTCGCCGGTGGTCAACGCGATCTGTTCGCCTTCTTTGACAAGGCGGCGCAGCGCCAGATCGAACTCGAACGGGCCAAACGTGACGGTTTGTGCTTCGAGTGCCGGGGCGCCGGGCGCCTCCAGCGTCGGCCGGCGGCGCAGCACGGCGTGAACGCGTGCGAGCAGCTCGCGCGGGTTGAACGGCTTGGGCAGGTAGTCGTCGGCACCCACTTCCAGGCCGACGATGCGGTCGACATCTTCGACCTTGGCGGTCAGCATGATGATTGGCGTCAGGTCGTTCGCGGCGCGCAGGCGGCGGCAGATCGACAGGCCGTCTTCGCCGGGCAGCATCAGGTCGAGCACGATCAGGTGCACAGTCTCGCGGGTCAGCAGCCGGTTCAGCGCTTTCGCGTCTTCGGCCAGCAGCACCTCGAAGCCTTCTTGCGTCAGGTAGCGGCGAAGCAGGTCGCGGATGCGAGCGTCGTCGTCGACGACGACGATCCGGTCCGGGCGCGGATTGGCAGATGCGGTCATGCGTAACTCCAAATTTGTAACAGCGCCGATTTTGGGCATGAAAAGCGGCTGTTTCCGGCCGCTTTGACAAGCTGTTACACCTGCGTGCGGACCCGGTTTTAGCCCTTCCTCGACGGCTCGAACGTATAAGCCTGCATCGGTCGCGCGCCGGGCAATTCGGTCCGTCGTGCCACCCGAATTGACCGAACCCGCATCGAGGAAATCGAACATGTCTTCCCGCACAACCCGCCACGCCGTTGCACTGAGCGTTGCCTTGGCCGCCCCGCTTGCCTGGTCGGCCGACACCCCGCCGCCCCAGGGCCTGGTCAGCCTGTCGAGCAGCGCCACCCTCGAAGTCATCCGCGATTTGCTGAGCGTGAGCCTCAACACCACGCGCGAAGGCGCTGATGCCGCCGTGGTCCAGTCGCAGTTGAAGCAAGCGCTTGACGCCGCGCTGACCGAGGCCAAGAAGGTCGCCAAGCCGGGCCAGGTCGACGTGCAGACCGGCAACTTCACGATCTCGCCGCGCTACACCAACAAGGGTGTCAGCAACGGCTGGCAAGGCAGCGCCGAGCTGGTCGTCGATGGACGCGACATGCAGGCGATCGGCCAGCTCGCGGGCCGCATCACGACACTCACGGTCAACCGCGTCGGCTATGCGATCTCGCGCGAGTTGCGCGAAAAGTCGGAGGGCGATGTCTCGGCGCAAGCGATCGGGCGCTACCGCGCGAAGGCGGCCGACTATGCCAAACAATTCGGCTACAGCGGATATGCGGTGCGCGAGGTCAATGTGTCGAGCAACGAGCAGCAGCCGATGCCGCGGGCGATGCTGATGCAGGCTAAATCGATGTCGGCAGCCTCCGAAGACGCGTTGCCGGTCGAGCCGGGCAAGGGCACGGTGACGGTCAACGTCAGTGGCACGGTGCAGATGACGAAGTAGGGGCGGGCGGCAGGCCGGGTCGTCGGGTGTCGGCCTTCGCATACGATGGACACTGCATGAATTGCACCTGTCTGCCATGACCTTCTCACCCCGCTTGAACCAGGTTCAGTGCCTCGGTGCGCGCGGCCTGCACCGGATGGCTTACTGGGAGTGGGGCGACGCTGTCAACCCGCGCGTGCTCGTCTGCGCGCATGGGCTGGCGAGGCAGGCGCGTGACTTCGACACGCTCGCGCAAGCGATGAGCGCCGAGTACCGCGTGGTGTGTGTCGACGTGGTTGGGCGCGGGCAGTCCGATTGGCTGGCCGACGCGAGCGGTTACCAGATCCCGGCTTATGTGGCCGACATGGTGACCTTGCTCGCGCGATTGAACGCGAAGACGCTGCATTGGGTCGGCACCTCGATGGGCGGGCTGATCGGCCTCGGCCTGGCCTCCCTACCGCAATCGCCGATCGCCAAGCTCGTGCTCAACGACGTCGGTCCAACGATCCAGTTCGAGGCACTGGTGCGCATCGGCACCTACCTCGGCCAGCCGCTGCACTGGAACACGGTCGACGAAGCCGCCGACTACCTGCACGCGATTTCTGCGAGCTTCGGCCCGCACACACGCGAGCAATGGCTGGCGCTTTCGCGGCCGATGCTGAAAGCCGACGGTCACGGCCTAAAGCTGCACTACGACCCGTCCATCGCGCTGCCGTTCAAATCGATGACGCGCGAGATCGCCGCTGCCGGCGAGGCGATGACCTGGGCCGCGTTCGATGCTGTGCGGTGCCCGACCTTGCTGCTGCGCGGTGCTGACTCCGACCTGCTCAGCCGCGATACCGCGCGGGCGATGACCACGCGCGGGCCGAAGGCGCGGTTGGTCGAATTCGCCGGTGTCGGCCACGCGCCCACGCTGGTCGCCAGCGACCAGGTCGCCGCCGTGCGCGAGTTTTTGTCGGAGCCGCAAGCGAGCCCATGAAGACCGGCGTGCTGGACGCGCGCATCGACGCCGCGCCCATCGTTCACTTGATCGATGAACACCCCGACGCCGCCGCCGAGGCCGCGCAACTGGTGCGTTCGCGTGCCTTCGCCGAGCCGCTGCTGAGTGGCCAGTTGCTCGACACCGGTGAAGACGCGCTGACCCACGCCGACGCCGTCGCTGCGATCCTGCAAGGCATCGGCGCCGCACCGGCGATGCGCGCGGCCTCCTACCTCGTCTATGCCGGCGACTACCTCCACAAGCCCGACGAGGTGATCGCGAAGGCCTTCGGCCCGTCGCACGCGAGCCTGGTCGTCAACACCCGCAAGCTGGTGCAACTGCAGCGCGCCGCACGCGAGGCCGATCTGGGCACCGAGGCGCGCGCGCAGCAGACCGACCGCGTGCGCAAGATGTTGCTCGCGTTCTCGCGCGACCTGCGCGTCGTGCTGCTGCGCCTCGCCTCGCGCTTGCAAACGCTGCGCTTTTTCGCGTCGAGCAAAACGCCGTGCGCGCCGGCGCTCGCGGCCGAATCGCTGCAGGTGTTCGCGCCGCTCGCCAACCGGCTCGGCATCTGGCAGATCAAGTGGGAGCTCGAAGACCTGTCGTTCCGCTTTCTCGAACCCGAAAAATACCAGCAGGTCGCGCGCCTGCTCGACGAGCGG
>JANLUW010000044.1:0-6284 GCA_031363645.1 Rhizobacter sp.
ACGACGGCGCGCAGGTCGCGGCAGTGTTCCCGTCCAAGGACCTACTTCCAGAGCGCTCATCCATGGTCACCGGGTACACAGCCGGCAGGGGATGCATCACCTTCGAAGGTGGGCCGTCTACGGGGCGAAATGTCACCGACATGGGGAGCCTCGATGATTGAGCTTCCACGACCGCGACGCCTTGGCGCGAGCCATGGGACTGCGGGCCGATCATCAGTTGCTTGTCTTGCAAAAGGTGGGTGTGGTCAAGCCGGCCCAAACCCTTTGAGCGGCCGGGGTAGCCCGCTGCCGTCGGGGAGCAGAAGGGCGTTCTGCCTGTTGGCTGGCGGCCTGGTGATTGGCCGCAGCGTCGCAGCCGCCGCTCCGTCCGCTGTTTCAGGGACGGCGGGCGATGACGCTCTGCCGGCTTGGAGCGAACTGTTTGCACGTGAGGTCGATCATCGGCTGGACGTGCCGCAGGCCGACCAGCAACGCTACATCCTGCTGCTGCAACAGGCCCTGGCCGCAGGCACGCTCGCTGATCTCGCGGGGCAATCCTTCGTGCTCGTCGATCGCAACCCGCAAATTCAGGCAGCGATGGTGCTGGTGCGAACGCGGGCAGGCGGCTGGCACTGGTTAGGCGCGACGGCGGTTTCCACCGGTAAGACGGGCACGTTCGAACACTTCCTGACGCCCTTGGGTGTCTTTGCGCACACGCTGGACAACCCGGACTTTCGCGCCGAGGGCACCCTCAACAAGAACCACATTCGTGGCTACGGCCTGCGCGGCAGGCGCGTGTTCGACTTTGGCTGGCAACTGGCCGAGCGCGGTTGGGGCGATGGCGGAACGAGCAAGATGCGCTTGCAGATGCATGCCACCGATCCCCGGGTCCTTGAGCCCAGGCTGGGGCGCGTCGCCTCGGAAGGCTGCATCCGCATCCCGGCCACGCTCAATGTCTTCCTGGACGTTCACGGTGTGCTCGACGCCGACTACGAAGCCGCCGCTGCCAGCGGCAAAAAGCTCTGGATACTGAAGGCTCACCGTCAAACCATCCCATGGCCTGGACGCGCGATGGTGATAGTCGATTCGCAGGCAACCGAGCGTCCGGCTTGGTCACCTTTTCCGACGGCCCCAGGCGAGAAACCCGTGTCGACAACACCGATGCCGCGCAATGGAGAACCGGTGTCGCTGAGCGCATCCGGACTGCAATGAAACCTTTCCCTCATACAGGGTGGACAGTCGGAGTCCTCCGACGCAGGGAGTTCGTTACGATCGCACCGTCCGCGCTGCTCGGCACATCGACGCTGCCGGCGTGCTCACAAGCACCGGACCCCGAGAGCAACGAGCCCGTCACCTCGGGGATTCGGCGAGCGGATGCGGCCGCGGGTGTCGCGGGGCAGTCGCTCGGTCAGGAACTGCCGCGCAAACTGCCTCTTAAACTGGTGCGTGAGCTCGTGACATTGGCGACACTGGCACCGTCTAGCCACAACACCCATTGTTGGAAGTTCGCGGTCGAAGACAAGGCAATCACTGTCCTGCCCGACCTGTCGCGGCGTTGTTCAGCAGACGAACCCGATGACCACCACGTTTTCGTGTCGCTGGGCCGCGCCGCAGAGAATCTCGTCCAGGCCGCATTGGCCCGCGGGCTCGAGGCCGAGCCCGGCTTCGACTCTCGACGAGACGCCATCAGGGTGACGCTGGCACCTACGCAGGCCCAAGCCTCGCCGCTGTTCAAAGCGATTTCCGCACGTCAATGCACCCGGGGTGACTTCGACGGCAAGCCGCTGTCTAGCCAAGAACTCAGTGTGCTCGAACGGGCCGGCACTTCGGAGAACGTGCGAGTGCTGTTGTTGACCGAGCGCCCGGCGATCGAGCGCTTGCTCGAGTTCGACGTGGAGGGCAACACCGCTCAGACGGCGGACCCGGCGTTCGTCAAGGAGCTCAAGTCCTGGATCCGCTTCAACGGCGCCGATGCGGTCCGCACCAGAGACGAACTGTTCGGCGTGTCGTTGAGCAATCCGGCCATCCCGGCTTGGCTGGGCGATCTCGCCTTTGGCTGGTTCTTCACGCCGAAGGGCGAGAACGACAAGTACGCTCGACAGATTCGCAGCTCTGCCGGCATCGCGGTATTCGTGGGCCAGACCGCCCAGAAGGCAACCTGGATGGATGTGGGCCGCTGCTACGAGCGCTTCGCTCTGCAGGCCACTGCGCTGGAGATTCGGAACGCGTTCTTGAACCAACCGGTCGAAGTTCAATCGGTTCGGCCGCGTTTTGCCACGGCGATCGGATTGGCCGGGCAACGCCCCGACCTGGTGGTGCGAATCGGTCGCGGCCCGACCCTGCCGCCGTCGCTGCGCAGGCCGATCCAGGCCGTGCTGATCTGACGGCACGAGAAATGGAATGGGGGAATGCGAATGATTTGGCTGCTGTGGCTTGGCTTGTTTTTGTGCTTGCTGGCAGTCGCCGCTGCCGGTCTTCGTGCTTATGGCGCTCGCCGGTGGGGAGACGGCATGCAGACGCTGCAGACCAGCCTCGAGGCCGGCCGGCTCGACGGCAAGAAGGACGGTACGTCGCCAACACGATACGACGCGCGCGAGCTCGACGGCCTGCCCGCGCCGGTGCAACGCTACTTCCGCGCCGTGTTCCAGGACGGTCAGCCCATCATCACTGCCGTCACTATCAACCTCGCCGGCACGTTCAACGTGTCCCCCACGAGCGAGCAATGGAAGCCGTTCACTTCGCGGCAGAGGGTCGTCACGCGTCGCCCGGGCTTTCTGTGGGACGCCAGGATTTCGATGCTGCCAGGCTTGACGGTGCGCGTCGTCGACAGCTACATCGCTGGTTTGGGCCTGCTGCGCGCGGCGATCGAGGGCTTGTTCACGGTCGCCGACATACGTGGGGGCGGCGACATTGCGCGCGACGAATACATGCGCTGGTTAGCTGAAGTGGCCTGGTATCCGACCGCACTGCTGCCGAGCCAGGGCGCGCGATGGGAGGCGGTCGATGACCGTTCGGCGAACGCCACCATCGAGGATGGCCACCTCGCGCTGACCCTGCTGTTCAGGTTCAATGACGCCGGCCTGATCGGCTCGTTCCGCGCCGAAGCGCGGGGCGGCATGGTGGGCAAGAAGATGGTCATGGCTCCGTGGGAAGGCATTTGGTCAGACTACCAGGCGCATGACGGCGTGCAGGTGCCCTTCACGGGTGAAGTGGCATGGATGCGGCCCGAAGGGCGCAGGCCGTACTTCGTCGGCACGGTCACGTCGTTGACGTTCGAGTTCGCACCGTGACCTTGCGGACCACGTCCGCCCTTGCGGTTGCGGGCGCGGCGGTCATGATCCTCGCGCTCGTGGCCTCGTCGATCTGGTGGCGCTTCGACGGCGACCTCGAAAGGGCCCGCGAACGCAGCGCGCAACGCAGCGCGCTGATCGAAACGCGCTGCGGTCCGATCGAGGTTCAACAATCCGGGGCGGGCGTGCCGCTGCTCGTGGTGCACGGCAGCGGTGGCGGGCACGACCAAGGCATGGCGTTCGCCGGCACCCTGGTGCAGCGCGGGATCCGGGTCATCGCGATGTCGCGCTTCGGCTACCTGCGGACGCCGATGCCGGCGGACGCATCGGCGGCTGCGCAGGCCGATGCGCATGTGTGCCTGCTCGACGCCCTGGGCCTGCGCAGTGCTGCGGTCATGGGGGGCTCGGCCGGCGCACCGTCGGCGCTGCAGATGGCGATCCGCCACCCCGATCGGGTCAGTGCGTTGATCCTTCTGGTGCCGCTGACCTACAAGCCGCCGACGCAGGCTGATTCGGCCGCGCCGATGCCGGCGTGGGTCGAGGCCACGATGACGCGGCTGATCGGGTCGGACTTCCTGTTCTGGGCCGCGCTTCACGTCGCGCGCGATGAGGTGATCAAGACCGTGCTCGCCACGCCGCCCGAGTTGGTGGCGACCGCCAGCCCGCGGGAGCAAGCGCGGGTGAATGCGATGCTCGACAACATCCTGCCGGTGTCCGCGCGCGCCGAGGGCTTGCGCAGTGACACGGCCGTCGGCAAGCACCTGACACCGGCACCGCTGGAGTCGATCCGCGCGCCCACTCTCGTTGTCAGCGCGCGCGACGACCGCTACGGCACCTTCGCCGGCGCGGCCTACACCGCGAGCCGAATCGCGGGCACGAAGTTCATCGGTTTCGACACGGGCGGCCACACCTGGGTTGGGCATGACGACGAAGTGATGTCGGAGATCGTGACGCTGCTGGTCCCGACGGCCACACCATGAGATTGACCGCCTGGCTTGGTCGGTATCCGTTGAGCGGCTATTTCGCCTTGGCTTTCGGCATCAGCTGGGGCGGCATCGCGATCGTCCTCGGTGCGACCGGCTTCGATCTTGTCGAGATGAGGCCGGTGGACACCGGCCTCATTTTTCTATCGATGCTGCTGGGTCCGAGCACGTCCGGGCTGACGTTGACCGCGCTGCTTGATGGCCGAGAGGGAATACGTCGACTCCGATCTCGCCTTTCGCACTGGCGGGTCGGCCTCCGCTGGTACGCGGTTGCGCTCATGACAACGCCTCTGCTCTTGCTCGCGACCTTGTGGCCCTTGAGCGTGTTCGTGAGTACGGCATTCACACCGAGATTTGACTGGCCCCTGTTCGCAATCGGGCTCGTTGCCGGAAGCTTCGAGGAGATCGGTTGGACAGGCTTTGCGACGCCAAGACTGCTGGCGCGGCAGCGGCTGCGCAATGCAGGCTTGTCGCTTGGCTTGGCGTGGGCAATGTGGCATCTGCCGGTCGACTTTCGCCAGAACTTCAACACCATGGGCATGGCCTGGATGCTGGAGTTCGCCATCTTCTATGCCGCAGTCCTGGGGGCGTACCGGGTGCTGATGTGAACCGCCCCGGGATTCGTGGAGGCTGTTTGGTTTAAGTCAGGCCGCCACCGTGGCGGGTTGACTGGCGAGATGCCGGTAGTAGTTTGCCTCAGCCTCTGCGGGAGGTATGTAGCCGATGGGTTCGAGCAGGCGATGGTTGTTGAACCAGGCGACCCATTCGAGCGTGGCCAGTTCGACAGTTTCCTTGGTCTTCCACGGCGCCCGGCGATGAATGAGCTCGGCCTTGTATAGCCCGTTGATCGTCTCCGCCAAGGCGTTGTCGTAGCTGTCGCCCTTGCTGCCGACGGACGGCTCGACGCCGGCTTCGGCCAAGCGTTCGCTGTACCGAATCGACACGTATTGCGATCCCCTGTCGCTGTGATGAATCAAGCTGCTGTCGCGCTCGGGCTGGCGCGCATACAGAGCTTGCTCCAGCGCATCGAGCACGAAGTCCGTTCGCATCGAACTACTCACCCGCCAGCCGACGATGCGGCGGGCGAAGACATCGATGACGAAGGCCACGTACAGCCAGCCCTGCCAGGTCGAGACGTAGGTAAAGTCTGAGACCCACAGCTGGTTCGGCCGCTCGGCACGGAACTGCCGGTTGACTCGGTCGAGCGGGCACGGCGCCTTGTTGTCGCTGATCGTCGTGCGCACGACCTTGCCCCGCCTCACGCCTTGCAGTCCGAGGCGGCGCATCAGTCGCTCGACTGTGCATCGCGCTGCCGCGGTCCCCTCGCGGGCCAGTTGACGCCAGACCTTATCGGCCCCGTAAACCCGCTTGTTGGTCTGCCAGATGCGCTCGATCCGAGGCGCCAGAACGTCGTCGCGTTGGGCGCGTGCGCAGCGCTGCTGCGGGTTGCGCTGAAGCGCCGCATATCGTCGATACCCGGACGGGGAGATCTGCAAAACCTTGCAGATCGGCTCGACCCCGAAAGTGTCGCGATGTTCGTCGATGAGCCTCCTCAGGACTTGAGTCGGCGGTCGAGCTCCGCCTGGGCGAAAAACGCGCTCGCCACCTTCAAGATCTCGTTGGCCCGACGCAGCTCTTTGTTCTCGCGCTCGAGTTCTTTGACGCGCTGCGCCTCGGTGGAGGTGACGCCGTCGCGGACGCCGATATCAACTTCTTGGCGCTTGACCCATTCCAGCAGCGTCTGCGGCACGCAGCCGATCTTCGGGGCGATCGAGTCCACGGTCGCCCACAGCGATGGGTACTCGCCCCGGTGCTCCTGCACCATCCGCACCGCACGCTCGCGGACCTCGGGTGAAAACTTGTTCGACTTGTTCATGGCTCAATCCTCTCAGAGAGTTGAGCCTCCTCAAAACCCGGGGCGGTTCAACGACCAGTACGTTCTGATTCGGGTACTTGCCCGGGTGCGGGTTAGCAGGAACATCCAACAGACCGCCAGCCTCGACAGCAACAACCATCTGCTCGAATACAAATC
>JANLUW010000057.1:0-2855 GCA_031363645.1 Rhizobacter sp.
GAGCAACTGCTGCAGGATCACGACGACCAGCACCGCGAGCAGTTGCCCGCCGATCAGCGTGACGTACTGGAACGACGAGAAGAAGCCGCGCTGGCCCTTCAACGCGACCTCGCTCATGTAGGTGGCGGTGGTGCCGTATTCACCGCCGACCGAGAGGCCCTGGAACAGCCGCGCCAGCAGCAGCAGCGCGGGTGCCCATGCGCCGATCGTGGCGTAGGTCGGCAGGCACGCGATCAACAGCGAGCCGGCGCACATCATCACGACCGAGATCACCATCGAGGTCTTGCGGCCGCTGCGGTCGGCGATGCGGCCGAACAGCCAGCCGCCGATCGGGCGCATCAAAAAACCGGCAGCGAACACACCGGCGGTGTTGAGCAGTTGCGCGGTCGAGTCGGACTTCGGGAAAAACGCCGGCGCGAAGTAGATCGCGCAAAACGCGTAGATGTAGAAGTCGAACCACTCGACCAGGTTGCCGCTCGATGCAGCGACGATCGCGAAGATGCGCTTGCGTTTTTCTTCGGCGGTGTAGGTGCCGGGGGTGACGGACGGCGGATTCGCGGGGGTACTCGACATGCGGGAAAGCTCCTTCGGCGGGGGTCAGCCGAAAGTATCCGCCCGCGAGCATGGCGCTGCTCGTAGGCGGACACGCCCTCTCACGACATCAAGCCGCCAGCAACTGCGCCGACACGCTGGCCGGCGCGACCTCGTAGTGATCGAACTGCATCGAGTACTGCGCGCGGCCCGAAGAGATCGCACGCAGGTGCCCGATGTAGCCGAACTTTTCCTTCAACGGCACATGCGCTTCGACAGCCACGGCGTTGCCGCGCGGTTGCTGCCCGCGCACCGCCCCACGTCGACGATGCAGGTCGCCGATCACGTCGCCGAGGTGATCGGCGGGCGTGATCACCTCGACCGCCATCACCGGCTCCAGCACTTGCGCGCCGGCCAATTCCGCGGCCTTGCGAAATGCCGCGACAGCCGCGAGCTCGAACGCCAGCGTCGACGAATCGCGCTCGTGGAACGCGCCGTCGAGCAGCGTCGCCTCGAAGTCGACGAGCGCGAAGCCTGCGATCACGCCCGCCTCGGCCGCGCGCCGCACACCGGCCTCGACCGCTGGCACGTACTCGCGCGGGATCGCGCCGCCCACGCTCGCGTTGACGAAGCGCACGCCCTCGCCGCGCGCCAGCGGCACGATGCGCAGCGTGACCTGCGCGAACTGCCCTGGCCCGCCGCTCTGTTTCTTGTGCAGGCGCGTGACCTCGGCCGCCTTCGTGATCGTCTCGCGGTACGCCATTTGCGGCCGGCCCACGTTGACGTTCACGTGGTGCCGCGCGCGCAGCTTCTCGACCGTCACTTCGAGTTGCAGCTCACCCATGCCCGACAGAATCGTCTGACCGGATTCGGCGTCTTGGCGCACGCGCAGGCTCGGGTCTTCACGCACGAGCGCGTGCAGCGCCTTGCCGAGCAACTGCTCGTCGGCCTGCGTCTTCGGCTCGATCGCGACATCGATCACCGGCGAGGGAATCGTGATCTGCTCCAGCACGAGCGGGTGCGCGCGATCAGCCGCGCTATGGCCGGTCAACGTGTTCCCGGTCAGCGTGTCTTTCAGGCCGACGACGGCGCCGATGTCGCCGGCTTCGAGCAACTCGCGCTCCACGTGCTTGTCGGCATGCACTTTGTACAGCCGCGACACGCGCTCGGTCTTGTCGGTGGCGGTGTTGAGCACCGTGTCGCCAGCGCGCAGGCGGCCACGGTACACGCGCACGAAGGTCATCGTGCCGTGGTCGTCGGTCACGACCTTGAACCAGAGCGCAGCCAGCGGGCTATCGGCATCGACTTCGGGTTGCGTGGCATCGCCCGCCTCTTGCCACGTGACTTCACCGGGCGCCGGCAGGTACGCGACCACCGCATCGAGCAAGGGCTCGACGCCGCGGTTCTTGAACGCCGAACCGGCGAGCACGGGCACGAACGCGCCGGCCAGCGTGCCCTCGCGGATGCCCGCGCGCAGGCGGTCCGCCGACGGCTCATCGCCGTTCAGCCAGGCTTGCAGCAGCGCATCGTCTTGTTCGACGACGGCCTCGACCAAGCGTGCGCGATACACCGCGGCCTGCGCGCGCAGGTCATCGGGAATATCGGCCGGCTGCACCGGCTCGCCCGCCACGCCGGACCACAGCAACGCACGCATCTCGACCAGATCGACGACGCCGTGGAACATGTCCTCGGCACCGATCGACAGTTGCACCACGAGCGGCCGCACGCCCAGGCGCTCCTGCAGCATCTGCACGACGCGCAGGCAGTCCGCGCCGACGCGGTCGAGCTTGTTGATGAACGCCAGCCACGGCACGTGGTACTTGTCGGCGAGGCGCCAGTTGGTTTCGGTCTGCGGCTCGACACTGGCCACGCCGTCGAACACGACGACAGCGCCGTCGAGCACACGCAGCGACCGGTTCACCTCGATGTTGAAGTCGATGTGGCCGGGCGTGTCGACCACGTTGATCTGCGTGCCGTGTCAGAACACGGTGGTCGCGGCGCTGTTGATCGTGATGCCGCGGGCGCGCTCCTGCGGGTCGAAATCCATCGTCGTGTTGCCGTCGTGGACCTCGCCGACGTGGTGGTTCGCACCGGTGTAGAACAGGATGCGTTCGGTGGTCGTGGCTTTGCCGGCATCGACGTGGGCGATGATGCCGATGTTGCGTAGCGCTGCGCGGGGGTTCATGCAAATCTCTCGGGTGCCCGGAAGCCCAAGCCCCAAGCGAGATTCGCCACGGGCTCAGCCGATGACTTGCGAAACGGTTTTTGCCAAGACGGCGCCGAAGGTCGAGCGCAAGCTGCCCGAGCTTCGGCGATTCCGAATC
>JANLUW010000104.1:0-3143 GCA_031363645.1 Rhizobacter sp.
TCGGCCGCACCAAGACGTTGCCGGACGGCGCTGCGCCGAAGTTGCGCATGGCGGTCGTGAGCTGCTCGAACTTCGCCTACGGCTACTTCAACGTCTACCAGCGCATCGCCGAGCGCGCCGACCTCGACCTGGTGGTGCACCTCGGCGATTACCTCTACGAATACGGCACCGGACAGTACGGCACGGCCCGCGCCTGCGGGCAGGCGAACGAGATCGTCTCGTCGGCCGACTACCGCGCTCGCCACGCGCAATACAAGCGTCACGAAAACTCGCAAGCGATGCACCGCCAGCACCCGATGGTCGCGATCTGGGACGACCACGAGACCACCAACAACGCGTGGGTCGGCGGCGCCGAGAACCACCAACCCGCCACCGAAGGCGACCTGGTCGCGCGCGTTGCCGCGGCTCTGCAGGCGAACTGCGAGTGGATGCCGGTGCGCGTGGTCGACCCGACCGCGCCGCGCCGCAACGACCGCAGCTACGCGTTCGGCAACCTGGTCGATCTGATCATGCTGGAAGAACGCGTCGGCGCTCGCTCGGAGCAACTCGGCACCAACATCGGCAGCGCCAGCGGCTACTTCACACAGACCGGCGCCTACGCCGACCCGACCCGCCGGCTGCTCGGCGCCACCGAGGAAGCCTGGCTGTTCGACAAGCTGCGCACCAGCACGGCGAAATGGAAGATGCTCGGCCAGGGCGTGCTGTTCGCGCAGCTCAAGGCCGTGGACGCGCCGAACACGGCCGGCGGCGGCGTGTTCCTGAACTCCGACCAGTGGGACGGCTACCAGCCCGCCCGCAACCGCATCTACGACGTGCTCAAAGGTGGCGCCGGCCAGGCGCCGGTCGGCAACGTCGTCGCGCCCACCGGCGACATCCACAGCTCGTGGGCCGCCGACCTCACGCCCGACCCGAATAACCCGAGCACGGCGGCCGGTGGCTACGACCCGTCGAGCGGCGAGGGTTCGCTTGAAGTTGAGTTCGTCGGCACTTCCGTGTCGTCACCCGGCGTTGCCGACCCGCACATCAAGTACATCAACCCGAACCAGCGCGGCTACATGTTGATCGATGCCGACGCCAGCCGCTGCGTGTGCGAGTGGTGGTACATCGACACGGTCGCAAGCATCAGCAACATCGAGACCTTCGCCGTCGCCTTCGAAGTGCGCGACGGCAGCAACCGCCTCGCGCCCTAGGTGCAGACGCCGTCTCGCCTGAACCCGCCCGCGTTGGCGCCGTGAGCGCGCCGTGAGCCACCGCGTTCGAAGCCAACCCAAGGATCACCCATGACTCATCCCATGCTCGCACTCGCCATCGGCATCGCCTGCGCCACGCTCGGCGCCCACGCGGGCGACCTTTCGCTGTGGGGCAACATCGCCTACAACACCGATGTCGCGCACGTCACGTTCCGGCTCGACACCGCTGCCACCAACATCAAGGTCTGGACCGACTCATGGCTCGCCAGCCTGAACTTCGACCCGGTCGCTGCGGTGTGGGCCCGGATCGGTTGCGCCTACACCCTGCTCGCCGAAGTCGACGACGACGACACCATCGGCGCCGGCCAGGGCGCCTTCGATGCCGGCTTGCAGTTCGCCTCATTGGCGGCCGGCGACTACCTGGTGACGATCGCCGCGGCGCCGAACTACGCCAACGGCAGCCTGCCGCAATCCGGCTTCGCTTTCGACGGCACGATGCCGATCGCGCTCGCCGCGTGGACGCAACCCAGCGCCGACCCGAACTTCCCCGATTAGAAGAGCGGCTTCCGGAATGTGAACCTGACGGACGTGAGCAGCGCTGCCGCGGTGCCTGAGCCCTCGACCTCGGCGCTGATGGGTGCCGGCATGCTGATCAGCGTGGCGCTGGCGCGCCGCCGGAACCGCGCTTCGCGGTGACCTCGATCTCGATCCGCATGCGCGGGTCGGCCAGGCCCGCGCTGATCATCATCGCGGCTGGGCGAACCTCGCCGAAGTACCAACGCAGCGTCGGCCAGCACACGCTGAAGTCGTTGCCGGGCGGCAGCACGTAGGTCACGCGAACCACGTCGGCCGTTGTCGCGCCCGCCTGCGCCAACGCCGCCACGATGTTCTGCAGGCACTGCTCTGTCTGCGCCACGAGATCGTCCGCGATCGTCATCGTCGCGTAGTCGAACCCGGTTGTCCCGGAGACAAACACCCAGTCGTCGACGACCGCCGCGCGCGAATAACCGATCTCGGTTTCGAACGACGAACCGGAGCTGATGAGTTGGCGGGGCATGGGCGTGGCTCCGTGCGGTGGCGAAGCCGTCATTCTCGATGCCCCGACAATCTCCGCATGGCCAAAGAAAAGTCGATCTACATCTGCACCGAATGCGGTGGCACCTCGGCCAAGTGGCTGGGCAAATGCCCGAGCTGCGAGGCGTGGAACACGCTGGTCGAGTCGGTCGCCGAGGCGGCGCCGAAGAACCGCTACACGATTGGGATGGGCACAAGCGCGGGCGCGGGCCCGCGCGGGCTGATCGCGAGTCAGCCGGTGGCCACGCTCTCCGAGATCGAGGCGAGCGATGTCGACCGCCAACCTACCGGCATCGACGAACTCGACCGCGTGCTCGGCGGCGGCATCGTCGCGGGCGGCGTGGTGCTGATCGGCGGCGACCCGGGCATCGGCAAGTCGACGCTGCTGCTGCAAGCGCTCGACGAATTGTCGAAAAACATGAAGACGCTTTACGTCACCGGCGAAGAAAGCGGCGCGCAGGTGGCGCTGCGTTCGCGGCGGCTCGGGCTCGGCAAATCACAGGTACGCGTGCTCGCCGAGATCCAGCTCGAGAAGGTCGCGGCGACGCTGGAACAAGAGCAGCCCGCGGTGTGCGTGATCGATTCGATCCAGACCGTCTACAGCGACCAGCTGACCTCCGCGCCCGGCTCGGTCGCGCAGGTGCGCGAGTGCGCGGCGCAACTCACGCGCATCGCGAAAAGCACCGGCATCACGATCATCCTGGTCGGCCATGTGACGAAGGAAGGCGCACTTGCCGGGCCGCGCGTGCTCGAGCACATCGTCGACACGGTGCTGTACTTCGAGGGCGACACGCATTCGAGCTTTCGGCTGGTGCGCGCGATCAAGAACCGCTTCGGCGCAGTCAACGAGATCGGCGTGTTCGCGATGACCGAGAAGGG
>JANLUW010000565.1:0-9837 GCA_031363645.1 Rhizobacter sp.
TGCACGTTGTTCTGGCCACGCAGCGGGTGCAGGCCGGAGCCGGGTTTGCCGATCTGGCCGGTGACGCTGACGAGCGCGATCAGGCAGCGCGCGTTGTCGGTGCCGTGCACGTGCTGGCTGATGCCCATGCCCCACAAAACCATCGCGCTCTTGGCCTTGGCAAACGCACGCGCGACCTCGCGCAGCGTCTCGGCCGGGATGCCGCAAATCGGCGCCATCGCCTCGGGGCTGTAGCCGCGCACGTTTTCCTTCAGCGCCTCGAAGTTGTCGACGCGATTGCGCACGAAGTCGACATCGACCAAGCCCTCTTCGATCACCGTGTGGATCAGGGCATTGATCATCGCGACATCGGTGTCGGCGTTGAACTGCAGCGTGCGCCAGGCGTGGCGCGAGATGTCGGTGCGGCGCGGGTCGGCGAGCACGATCTTCGCGCCACGTTGCGCCGCGTTTTTCATCCAGGTGGCCGCGACCGGGTGGTTCGATGTCGGGTTCGAGCCGATGATAAAAATCAACTCGGCATGCTCGACATCGTTGACCGGGTTGCTGACCGCCCCCGAGCCCACGCCTTCGAGCAGCGCAGCCACGCTCGACGCATGGCAAAGTCGCGTGCAGTGGTCGACGTTGTTGCTGCCGAAGCCGGTGCGCACGAGTTTTTGAAACAGGTACGCCTCTTCGTTGCTTCCCTTCGCGCTGCCGAAGCCGGCAAGCGACTTCGCACCGAACGTGTCACGCAAGCCGCTCAGCGCGCCGCCCGACAAGGCCAGCGCCTCTTCCCAGGTCGCTTCACGAAACACCGCCGACCAGTCGGCCGGGTTCGGCTCGTCGTGCTGGTTCTTCGGCACGCCGGCCTTGCGGATCAGCGGCTTCGTCAGGCGCTGCGGGTGGCTCGCGTAGTCGAAGCCGAAGCGGCCTTTCACGCACAGCCGGCTGTGGTTGGCCGGGCCATCGCGGCCGTCGACGCTGATGATTTTGTTGTCCCGCACGTTGTAGGTCAGCAGGCAGCCGACGCCGCAAAACGGGCAGACCGAATCGACCTGCTTGTCGACAACCTGCGTGCCGACAGAGGTCTTCGGCATCAGCGCGCCAGTCGGGCAGGCCTGCACGCATTCGCCGCAAGCCACGCAGGTGCTCTCGCCCATTTTGTCGTCGAGGTCGAACACGATCTGCGCGTGCGCGCCGCGCATCGCCATGCCGATCACGTCGTTGACCTGCTCTTCGCGGCATGCGCGAATGCAGCGGTTGCATTGAATGCAACTGTCGAGGTTGACGGCCATCGCCGGGTGCGAGTAGTCGGGCGCGGGTTGCTCGCGGCACAGCGCGCGCAGTTCGGGGCGAACCGTCACGCCCTCTTTCGCAGCCCATTCGCTGAGTTCGCCGTGCGGCAACGCGCCGTCGGCATCGGCCCATTTGTGGCCGGTCTCGGGCAGGTCGGCGAGCAGCATCTCTAGCACCATGTGCTGGCTCTTTTTGACGCGCGCGCTGTCGGTCGTGACGACCATGTTCGGCTGCACGCTGCGGCAGCAGCTCGGTGCCAGCACGCGTTCGCCGCCGACTTCGACGACGCAGACGCGGCAGTTGCCGTCGGGTCGGTAGCCGTCCTTGAAACACAGCGTCGGGATCGCGATGCCTTCGCGCTTCGCGACCGTGAGGAGGGTCTCGCCATCGAGCGCGCTGACGCGCTTGCCGTCGAGCGTGAGCTCGACCCGTGCCGCTTGAAGGTTCACCAAAGCCACCGGTGCATTCATTTCAAACTCCGATTTCGTGCGCGAAATGTTTGACGACGCTGCGCACCGGGTTCGGTGCTGCCTGCCCGAGCCCGCAGATCGATGCATCGGTCATCACGATGTTCAGGTCTTCGAGCGTGTCGCAATCCCAGGCCGGGGCTTCCATCAACCGTGCCGCCTTGTCGGTGCCGACGCGGCAAGGCGTGCACTGGCCGCAGCTCTCGTGCGCGAAGAATCGCATCATGTTGGAGGCCGCGTCGCGGGCGCGGTCTTGCTCGCCGAGCACGATCACCGCGGCCGAACCGATGAAGCAGCCGTGCAGCTGCAAGGTGTCGAAGTCGAGCGGGTGATCGGCCAGGCTCGCAGGCAGGATGCCGCCCGAGGCGCCCCCCGGCAAGTAGGCGTAGAGCGTGTGGCCCTCGGCCATGCCGCCGCAGTATTCGTCGACGAGTTCGCGCAGCGTGATGCCGGCCGGCGCGAGCTTCACGCCCGGCCGTGCCACCCGGCCACTGACACTGAAACTGCGCAGGCCCTTGCGCCCGTTGCGCCCGAAGCCGGCGAACCAACGCGGGCCGCGCTGGACGATGTCGCGCACCCAGTACAGCGTTTCGAAGTTGTGCTCCAGCGTGGGCCGGCCGAACAACCCGACCTGGGCGATGTACGGCGGCCGCAGCCGCGGCTCGCCGCGCTGGCCCTCGATGCTCTGGATCATCGCGGACTCTTCACCGCAGATGTAGGCCCCCGCGCCGCGGCGCAGCTCGATGTGCGGCAGCTTGAAAGGCGCCGCCTGTTGCAACTTCGCGAGTTCGGCGGTCAGCAGCTCGCGGCAGCCGTGGTATTCGTCGCGCAAGTACAGGTAGCAAGCATCGATGCCGACGACGTGCGCGGCGATCAGCAGCCCTTCGAGAAAACGGTGCGGGTCGCGTTCGAGGTACGTGCGGTCTTTGAAGGTGCCGGGTTCGCCTTCGTCGATGTTGACGGCCATCAGGCGTGGCGCGGGTTGCTCGCGCACGATGCGCCACTTGCGGCCAGCGGGGAAGCCTGCGCCACCCAAGCCGCGCAGGCCGGAGTCTTCGAGCGCGGCGATCAGTTCGTCGCCGGTGCGCGTGCCGCTGATCACTTCGGCAGCGAGCGCGTAGCCGCCCGCGGCGCGGTAGGTATCGAAATCGACGCATGCCGGCGACACATCGGCGCCGGTTTCAGTGACTTCGGGGACACCCTGCCCGGCCAGCGTGGCTGGATCGAACGACGCGCCGAGCGGCGCGGCCGGATGCCGCGTGTGCTCACCCTGCACCGCCGCGACCACCGCTGCCGTGTCGGCCTGCGGCACGGGGCACTGGTGCACTACCGCCACCGGTGCCTGCTCGCAGCGGCCCACGCATGGCGCAGCGATCACGCGCACCTCGGCGCCGAGCAGCGCCGGCAAGCGCGCCAGCAGATCGCGCGCGCCGGCCAGCTCGCAGCTCAGGCCGTCGCACACGCGCACTGTGATCGCGGCGCCTGTTTGGCCGTCTTGTAGCAGCTCGAAGTGGTGATAGAAAGTAGCGACTTCGTAGACCTCAGCCATCGGCACATTGGTCTCGCGGGCGAGCGCCACCAGGTGCCGCTCGAGCAGGCCGAGGTGTGCGTCGTTCAGCAGGTGCAGGTGCTCGATCAGGAGGTCGCGCCGCCAGCCGGCGGCCGGCATCTGTCCGAGCAGCGCGCGCACGTCGGCGAGTGCGGCGTCGTCGACCTGCCGGCCCTTCAGCCGACTTTTGCGTTTGATGCGCTGGCGCATCTCGTCGGTGGTGACCGAAGCCACCACTGACATCGGGTTGACTGCACTTTGCTGCTGGCTCATCGGTTCACCCGGGTCAGTTGAAGAACTTGCCGACGTTGAGCAGCGTCTTGTAAACGCCCCACGCCAGCGGGAGCCCGACGGCCAGCCACGCGAGCGCGACCATCGCGCTCGACGTTTGCCCGCTGTCGCTCGCCGCGGCGCCGACTTCCGCGGCCGAGGCGCGATCGTGGGCGAGGCGTTTCTCTTCGGTCAGCTCGGTAGCGGTCATGAACCATTTGTCGGCCACCGGGCGCACCAGCAGGTTGCAGATCAGGCCGATCACGAGCATGCCGACGAGGATGTACATGGTCTGGTTGTAGACCTGTTCGCGCGGGATGCCCAAGCCGAGCTGGTACTCGCGCATGTAGTTCACGACGACCGGCCCAAGGATGCCGGCGGTAGCCCATGCGGTCAGCAGCCGGCCGTGGATCGCGCCGACCATCTGCGTGCCGAACAGGTCGGCAAGGTACGCCGGCACGGTTGCGAAGCCACCGCCGTACATGCTCAGGATCAGGCAGAACGCGCCGACGAACAGCAGCTTGGAGCCGGCGCCTGCGCTGCTCGGGATGCTGGCGTACAGCAAGCCGCCGAGCGTGAAGAACACCACGTAGGTCATCTTGCGGCCGAGCTTGTCCGACAAGCTCGCCCAGAAGAAGCGCCCGCCGATGTTGAACAAACTGAGCAAGGCGGTGAAGCCCGCGGCCACACCGGCAATCCCGGCCAGTTGCGTTTTGTCGAGCTCGCCGAACTTTTTGGCCACGCCGATCAGGTTGCCGCCGAACACCTCTTGCAGCATCGGGCTGGCCATGCCGATCACGCCGATGCCGGACGAGACGTTCATGCACAGCACCATCCAGACAAGCCAAAACTGCGGAATGCCCCAGACCTTTTTCACGTGCACGTGGTGCGGCGTGATCATCGCGTTGGCCGCAGGCGGTGGCGGGGTCCAGCCGGCGGGCTTCCAGCCGGTGGCTGGGACGCGGTAGCCGAGTGCACCGCCCATCATAAAAACGAAGTAGGCCAACGCCATCACGATGAAGGTGGCCATCACACCGACATCGGTCGGCGAGGAGAAGCGCTTCATCAACTCGGCCGCGAGCGGCGAGCCGATCAACGCGCCCCCGCCGAAGCCCATGATCGCCATGCCCGTGGCCATGCCGCGGCGGTCGGGGAACCACTTGATCAGCGTCGACACTGGCGAGATGTAGCCCAGCCCGAGGCCGATGCCGCCGATGATGCCGCTGCCCAGAATCATCAGCCAGAACTGGTGCAAGTAGATGCCGAGCGCCGAGAGCAGCATTCCGCCGCACCAGCAGATTGCCGAGACCACGCCGGCCTTGCGCGGGCCGGAGCGCTCGAGCCAACCGCCCCACACCGCGGCCGAGCCGCCGAGGAAAACGAATAACAGCGTGTACATCCAGCCGAGCGTGGCGATTTTCCAGTCGCAGGTGGTGGTGAAAAGCTCTTGAAAGAAGCCGACCTCGGGGCCGCACTTGACCGGCTCCTTGATGCCGAGCGCTTTCGACAGCTGCAACCAGAATACCGAGAAGCCATAGGCCATGCCGATGCACAGATGAATCGCGAGGGCCGCCGGCGGCACCAGCCAGCGGTTGAAGCCGGGGCCGGCGACGATGCGTTCTTTGTCCAGAAATCCTGAAGCCATTACTTTTCCAACGTCTTTGTCTTTTAATCGACTGAGATCCCGGCGCAGCGTATTTCCCAATGCGCCGCAGCATTGGCCGTCGAGTATCGCGGAGGCGCGATCGCAGCGTCCAATTGATTCAGGAAACGGGCCGATTCGCCGGTTGAATCTCAGCGTGGGCAAACCCGCGCAACGCGGCTCACTGTGCGCTGCGGGCCGCGCCTCAGACGCTCAGCAATCCGCCTTGCACAGCCGCATGGCGCAGCCACGCGCCGTTGTTGGCCAAGGTCAGCGCAGCCTCCAGCACGCGCGACGCCCGCGCGCCTTTCGCGACCATGAAGCCGATCGGCGTGCGCACTTCGGGCTCGCGCAGCGGCAGCGCCTCGAGCCCGGCGTACCCGCGCACCAGCGCCATCAGCGCGCCGGGCAGCACGGCACAGACCTCGCCGTCGAGCACGCTGAGCACGATGGTGACGATCGAGTTCGTCTCGATTGCCGGTTGCACCTCGAGGCCGGCTTGCCCGAACGCGGCGTCGACGATCGTGCGGTTGTGCATCTCGGGCGTGAGCAGGCAGAGTTGCATTGCAGCCGCCTCGCGCCAGGTCGTCACCGCGCCCACGTGCAACGGCGCCGCGGCGCCGACAGCCGCGCGGCGCAGCAGGAAGTACTGCTCCACGTACTGCGGCAACGCGGTGAACTTGGTGCCGCGATCGGTGTAGCCGAGGCCCATGTCGAGCGACAGGTTTTCGAGCCCGGTTTCGATCTCGTGCGAACTGAGCGAGCGCACGATCGGCCTGATGCCGCGGTAACGCGCCTGCAGTTGCGAGGCGAAACGCGCCGCCACCGGCAGCGTCGTCGGCACTGCGCCGATCGACAGCGAACCTTGCGGCGAACCCGCGCCACTGTGCAAATCTTGGCGCAGCAACTCCTGCTCGCGCAGCAGCCGGTTCGCGCTCGCCAGCACGCGCTCGCCCTCGGGCGTGAGGCCTTCGTAGGTGCGGCCACGGCGCACGATCGCGATGCCCAGCTCGGCTTCGAGCGCGCGCAGCGCGTTCGACAGCGCCGGCTGCGTGATGTGGCAAGCGCTCGCCGCGCGGCCGAAGTGCCGATGCTGTTCGAGCGCCACGAGGTAGCGCATCGCATCCAGCAGATTCATGCCGTCACGTGTCTTTGGAAATCGAGATCGTCGGAAACTTCGACGAAAAATCTTTGGCCCGCTGCGCGATCTTCACCGCCACCTGCCGCGCGACCGACTTGTACAGCCCGGCGATCTCACCGTCGGGGTCGCTCACCACGCTCGGCCGGCCGTTGTCGGCCTGCACGCGGATCGAGAGGTTCAGCGGCAGCGCGCCGAGGTAGTCCATCTTGTATTCGGCGGCCAGGCGCTTGCCGCCGTCCTCACCGAAGATGTGCTCGACGTGCCCGCACTTTTCGCACACGTGCACTGCCATGTTCTCGACGATGCCCAAGATCGGCACGCCGACCTTCTCGAACATTTTGATGCCCTTCTTGGCATCGAGCAGCGCGATGTCTTGCGGCGTGGTCACGATCACCGCGCCGGTCAGCGGCACGCGCTGGGAGAGCGTCAACTGGATGTCGCCGGTGCCGGGCGGCATGTCGACGATCAGGTAGTCGAGCTCGGCCCAGTTCGTTTGCCGCAGCAGTTGCTCGAGCGCCTGCGTGGCCATCGGGCCGCGCCAGATCATCGGGTTGTCTTGCTCGACGAGAAAGCCGATCGACATCACCTGCACGCCGTAGTTTTCCATCGGCTCCATCGTCTTGCCGTCGGCACTCTCGGGCCGGCCTTCGATGCCCATCATCATCGGCTGGCTGGGGCCGTAGATGTCGGCATCGAGGATGCCGACGGCCGCGCCTTCGGCTGCGAGCGCGAGCGCCAGGTTCACGGCTGTCGTGCTCTTGCCGACGCCGCCCTTGCCCGACGCGACCGCGACGATGTTCTTCACTTTCGGCAGCAATTGCACGCCGCGCTGCACCGCGTGCGCGGTGATCTTGATCGTGAGGTTCGCGCTGACGTTCGCAACGCCGGGCACCGTGCGCGCCGCGGCGATCAGCGCCTTGCGCAGGCCGGCGAGCTGGCTCTTCGCGGGGTAGCCGAGCTCGACGTCGAATGCCACGTCGCCGCCCTCGATGCGCAGGTTCTTGAGCTGGCGGGTCGAGACGAAATCGGTGCCGGTGTTCGGGTCGATGACAGTCGCTAGCGCGGCGAGCAAAACAGCATCGGTCAGAGCGGGCATGGTGGGTCTGGGCAGAGATAGGCTGACCAGTCTAGCGGCAGGCCGACACGGCTCGTCACGGGATTGCTTGAAAGCGCGCAAGAATCAAGGCCATGCAAAGACGCACCCTTCTTCGCAATCTCGTCGGCACCAGCGCCGCTTTCGGCACCGGCAGCTTCCTGTGGCCAACAGCAGCCCACGCCGACCCGCTGAAGCCGCTCGGCAAGTCGCAGCCCTTCGACCTCGGCTGGCTCAAAGGCGAAGCGCGCACGCTCGCCAGCAAGCCGTACCAGGCGCCGACGAACAAGCTGCCGCCGGCAATAGCCGCGCTCGACTGGGACCAGTACCAGGCCATCCGCTTTCGGCCGGAGCACGCGCTTTGGGCCGACAACAAGTTGCGCTTCAAGCTCGAACTCTTTCACCTCGGGTTGTTCTTCAAGCGGCCGGTGCACATGTACGAGGTGGTCAACGGCCAGGCGCAGCAACTCGCCTACGACCCGGCGATGTTCGACTTCGGCAAGAGCGGCCTCGACGGCAAGAAGCAGCCGGCCGACCTCGGCTTCGCGGGCTTTCGGTTCAAGTTTCACCTCGCGCCCGACTTCGACATCGCCGCCTTTCTCGGCGCGAGCTACCTCCGCGCGACCAGCGGCACGCGGCAATACGGGCTCTCGGCACGCGGCCTCGCGGTCGACACCGGCATGCAGCGCGACGAAGAGTTCCCCGACTTCACGACCTTTTGGTTCGAGCGCCCAGCGGCCGATTCGAACACTTTGGTCGTCTACGCGCTGCTCGATTCGCCGAGCGTGGCCGGCGCCTACCGATTCGCGATCACGCCCGGCGACACCACGCTGATGGACCTCGACATCGCGCTCTACCCCCGCAACGAAATCGAGCGCCTCGGCATCGCACCGTGCACGAGCATGTTCCAGGCCGGCGAGAACGACCGGCGCAAAGGCAACGACTGGCGGCCCGAGATCCACGACTCCGACGGCCTCTCGATGCACAGCGGCAACGGCGAGTGGTTGTGGCGGCCGCTGCGCAACCCGCGCAACGTCAGCTTCAACGCCTTCGCCGATCGCAGCCCGCGCGGCTTCGGCCTGCTTCAACGCGACCACGATTTCGCGAACTATCAAGACGACGGCGTGTTCTACGACCGCCGCCCGAGCCTCTGGATCGAGCCCAAAGGCGACTGGGGCGCCGGCGCGATCGACCTGATCGAGATCCCGACCGACAACGAAACCAACGACAACATCGTCGCGTTCTGGAACCCCGCCACCAAGCCGCAGGCTGGGCAAGAGCTGCTGATCGGCTACAAAATGTTTTGGGCCCGCGAGGCGCCGTCGCAGCCGCCACTCGCGCGCTGCGTGGCCACGCGCACCGGCATCGGCGGTGTGGTGGGCAAAGACCGCAGCTACTTCTCGTGGCGCTTCGCAGTCGACTTCGCCGGAGGCAACTTCGCGCTGGTCGACTCGAAAACGAAGGTCGAGGCGGTCGTCACCACCACGAAGGGCCGCATCGAGACCACCTCGGCGCGGCCGCTCGACCCGGTTCGCGGCTGGCGCGCGATCTTTGATCTGGTGCCCGACGCGACGAGCACCGAACCGATCTCGCTGCGCATGTTTTTGCGCGCCGACGGCCAGGCGCTGACCGAAACCTGGCTGTACGAATACGCGCCGCCACCGTTGAACGAGCGTCCGTTGATCTGAACCCTAAAATTGCTGGCTTGCACCCAAACCGGCGACCCCCATGACCCGCAAGCTCTTCGTCACCACCGCCCTGCCTTACGCCAACGGCCCGTTTCACATCGGGCACATGATGGAGTACATCCAGGCGGATATCTGGGTGCGGTTTCAGCGGATGGTCGGCAGCAACGTGCACTTCGTCTGCGCCGACGACGCCCACGGCGCACCGATCATGATCGCGGCCGAGAAGGCGGGGCAAACGCCGCAGGCTTTCGTCGCCGAGGTGGCCGCGGGCCGCAAGCCCTACCTCGACGGTTTCGAGATCGCCTTCGACCACTGGCACTCGACCGATGCGCCCGAGAACCACGCGCTTGCGCAAGACATCTACCGGGCCCTCCGCAAACAGGGCTTGATCGCCGAGCGGAGGGTCGAGCAGTTCTACGACCCGGTCAAAGGCATGTTCTTGCCCGACCGCTACGTCAAGGGCACCTGCCCGAAGTGCGGCACGCCCGACCAGTACGGCGACAACTGCGACAACTGCGGCGCGGTCTACGCGCCGACCGACCTTAAAAATCCGTACTCGACCCTGAGCGGTGCGACGCCGGTGATGAAGAGCAGCGAGCACTACTTCTTCCAGCTCTCGTCGCAACGCTGCATCGATTTTTTGACCGAGTGGACCAACACGCCCGGCCGCTTGCAGCCCGAGGTGCTGAACAAGATCAAGGAATGGTTCGCC
>JANLUW010000118.1:0-7410 GCA_031363645.1 Rhizobacter sp.
TATTCGCTATCATGCCGAGGCTTCGCTTGCCAAGCAATGAGTCAGCAGCGTACAAACGCGGCGACGCCTAACCATTCCTTCAAGCGGCCAGTCAACGGGTCGCGTCCGTCGCCTGCCGCTTAAGTCAAACGTTAGACCCACTGGACGTTTTACCATGTCTCCACTCGAAGACGCTAAGACCAAAGCTACCGCCACCTACAACGCCGCTTCCGATTGCTATGACGACCCGGCAAACTCCTTTTGGCCCCGCTTTGGCCGCAGGACCATTGAACGGCTAGATCTTCCGGCTGGAGCTTCCGTACTCGATGTCTGCTGCGGCAGTGGATCGTCTGCGATTCCTGCCGCTGAGCTGGTCGGGCCTGATGGGTCGGTACTGGGTGTCGACCTTGCCAGCCGGCTTCTGTCTCTGGCACGCGGGAAGGCGAAGGAGCGTGGACTCCAAAATGTGGAGTTTCGCGTAGGAGACCTGCTCGAATTGGGCCTTCCAGCTTCTCAGTTCGACGCTGCTATCTGCGTCTTCGGAATCTTCTTCGTTCCTGACATGGCCGCGGCCATTCGCGCCCTATGGCACGTTCTTCGTCCCGGGGGCGTTCTCGCAATCACCACGTGGGGCCCGCAGTTCTTTGAACCTGGCTCGGCCGCCTTTTGGAGTGCAATTCGGCGAGTTCGACCAGACCTCTACCGAGGCTTCAATCCCTGGGACCGTATCTGTGACCCAGCGTCGGTACAAGGGCTCCTGAGCGAAGCAGGCATCGCTAACGCGCAGGTGGTCGCCGAATCCGGACAACACCCGATCGCCTCACCAGAAGCCTGGTGGTCAGCCGTCATGGGGTCGGGATATCGCGGCACGTTAGAGCTACTAAGCCCGTTGCACCTCCAGCAGGTACGCAGCACAAACCTTGAATACATCCGCGCGAACAAGGTTGCCGCTGTCGAAGCGAACGTGGTCTTCGCTACCGCGGTCAAATGATTTGGCGGCGTAGGCCTAACCCAATACTGTTCGCTTAAATAAACTTGACCTACGATCCCTGGGTGTCGCAACGCGACGGCAGGTGACGGCATGGCACGAACCAAGGCGGTATTGGGCGATGGCGCTCGGCTGAGTGATTTCCTCTGCGCCAGCTTGTTCGCCCGCGTGGTGCCACCCGAGGTCGTGCACGCCGTGCTGGACGGACACGGCCGCAATACACAGCGTGTGCGAAGCTTCCCCGCTGTGGCCGGGGTCTACTACTGCATGGCCTTGAGCTTGTATCCCGAGGCGGCGTACGAGGAGGTCTTTGCAGTGGTCTCCCAGGGGCTGGCCTGGGCCGCTGGGGCAGCGCAACCTGCAGTGGTAGGCAAGTCCTCCATCAGCGCCCTGCGCAGCCGCATCGGCTCGCAGCCGTTGCGTGATCTGGTTCAGCGCTGCTGCATCCCGCTGGCCAATGCCGAAGAACATCCGCAAGGCTTCTACGCCGGGTTGCGGCTGGTGGCTATCGATGGCAGCTGTTTCGAACTGCCCGACGAGGCCGACAACGCCGCGATGTTCGGCTACCCAGGCAGCCGCACCAGCCTGGCCGGTCACGCCGGCTATCCGCAGGCTCGATGTGCGGTGCTGGTCGAGTGCGCCACGCACGCCATTCTGGGCGCCAACCTGGGGGCCTACGCCACGGGTGAGCGTGAACTGACGACGCCGTTGCTGGCGCGACTGAAGCCCGGCATGCTGTGCTTGGCCGATCGGGGCTTCAACGGCTTTAGCGGCTTCGAGCTGTGGCGCCAAGCCCAGGCCACGGGCGCCGATCTGCTGTGGCGCTGCGGCAGCACTTGGCAGTTGCCTGCTCAACGCGTACTCGACGATGGCTCTTTCCTCAGCACCATGCGTCCGACCGGCGTGGGTCGCGCGCAGGCGGCCGAGCAGGCTATCACTGTGCGTGTGATCGAGTTCGCCTTGCCGGGTCTGGACAACGCGCAGCCGCGCTAACGGCTGCTCACGACAATGCTGGAGCCGCAGCAGGCCCCGGCGATGGAGCTGGTCGCGCTGTACCACCAGCGCTGGGAAATCGAGGCGGTGTTCGACGAATTGAAGACGCACCTGCGGCAGAGCCGGCGCGTGCTGCGCAGCAAGACGCCCGAACTCGTGCAGCAGGAGTTCTTCGGCTGGGTACTGGCCCACTACGCAGTCAGGTGGTTGCTGCACCAAGGTGCCACGCGCCACCGAATACCTCACGTCGAGTTGTCTTTCAAGGGACATGTCGAACTCCTGCG
The DNA here is from genome assembly GCA_031363645.1 of Rhizobacter sp. Lineage (GTDB taxonomy): Bacteria > Pseudomonadota > Gammaproteobacteria > Burkholderiales > Burkholderiaceae_C > LMDS01. Next base: position 2,245 of record JANLUW010000118.1, read on the forward strand.
CCGCACACAGCCCCAATCCGGGCCTTTCCCCCCAAAGCGGCCCAGACGTCGGGCACGGTGGTTCGCTGACCTGCTGCAGGCCAGCGCCAGTATTCGTGCAACGCGAACCCTCGACCGACGTTCGCCTCGCATGGTCAAGCGACGAAATACGCAATACGCCCCTCATGACCGCACTGCCGCCACACGCGTTGCGATGGATTGCTCACCCCAGCCGCTGGCCGAGCCGTCGGGTACGCCCATGCCGAGGGCCGTCCAAAGGTGCAAGCCAACACAATACTGGTCACCGTCCAACCCTTCGGGCAGCTCTGTCATCTAAACGAACAGTATTGGGTTAACCATGGTCACGAATGCTGCCGAGCCCACCGCCACCAGAGTGTTGGTGCGCAGGCCCGCGGTGCGCTGGCGCACCTGCCGTTCGAAACCGATCAATCCGCCCAGCAGGAAGGCAGTCAGGAGGCTGATGAAGATGCCCAGCAGGGAAGACAGGTTGATATTGCCAAAAGATTGCATATCGATGACTAAAGTCCCCAGCGGAGTCGGCCGCCGACGACGCGCACCGGTCCTCGCCGGTCAGCGTTGTAGCCGGGGTTCGTGATCTGCTGGAAGTCCAGCGTGAAATTGAGCCCTTTGACGATTTGCATGTTGTAGTAGGCCTCGATGACGCTCTCTCGCCCGTACCGTTTGAGCTGCCCATCCCCGAGAAAGCCTCCCAAACCACCCGCGGCCAGATAGTCGCGGTGGTCACGGTTAAGCCCCGAGGTCGAGAACGCGATACTAAAGGTGTCGTTGGGACGATGCCAATGGTTCCCTTGCATCGACAGGCCCCCGGATCCCGTATTGTCGATCTCGGTGAACGCGTACTCTTCTACCTTGTCGTCGGCAGTGCTGGCGCGCAGAAAGAGGCCGATTTCGGAGGTCAGGCGCTGCTCCAAGCTGATCGCGAATCCGGTCTTGTTGGCGTCCTTGCGGACGTTGCTGACGTCTGGTAATTCCCCCGTCGCCCGTGCTGCATTGACCGCATCGCGATAGTTGCCCGCCAAAGCCCGATTGCGGAACGCCATGAAGCGGACCGCGCCGGACAGGCCACCAATGACGTGGCCGTATTCGAGCTCAAACTGGTCGCCATGAAAGCGCCCGACGTTGTAATTCAGAACGGTGCCATTGGCCGTATCCGGTTCCATGAAGCGGCCGGCGCGAATCACCCAGTCCTCGATGTACCACTCGCCGGCGACCCCAATGGTGTAAGCACGAGCGTCGGCCGCGTAGTCCCACGCGCCGTGCGTGATCAACGCCCAATTCAGAAACTGGGATCGCGGATCATTGGCATAGCTGCTCTTCTCGAAGATGTCAGTCTGAGCGATCTTGCCGGCCGTGAAGACGATGCGACGCCGGTCGTAGTTGCTGGCCACCTGGTTCGGGCCATCGTCGACCTGCAACTGTTCGCCGCCCAGACCGAAAGTTTGCCGCAAAAAAAAGCGGGCGAAGTATTCGCGCGGAATAGGTCCACCGTTTTTCTGAATTTCACCGTTGTTGATGCTCGCCAAACCGTACAGATCGGACAAGGGCATCCCTGCAACCGACTCCGGATTCAGGTAGAACTCGGCACCCTGCCAGAGGCGCACGCCGAGGAACGCGGTGGCCGACCAGGTATGCGAATACTCTCGGGCCGTGCGCAGGCTCTGTGGCCCCGTATATGGTGCATCGAAGGCGCTCTTGCGTTGCCAGATGAAAGTGCTTTGAGCATGCAGCGACCAGCGGTCTTGCGTCGCTTCCGAGGTCTTGACCTTCGCCTCGGCGGATGCGGGGGACGTGTTTGTGTTGAAGGCCCCGTTGGGCACTGCGTCCTGTGCGTGCGCCGCAAAAGCGATGCAGCAAATCATGCTGCAAAGCAGGCGAATCCGAGCTTGAGCAAATAGCTTCAAAAAGCGGTTTTGAGTGCGCATGGATAGATCTCGGTAGCGGCATGAGGCCATGTTGATTTCGATCGGACGTGACCATCCCTCAGCCGCGTCCGGGCGCTGACTGATGGCCGGGTCAAGGTGCTGTTGGCTTGGGCTGCAGCCGCGCGGGAGCACTACGCCGCCGCGGCCTGACCTCCGACATCCCTCAGGTTGCGGACAGCGCAAGCTGCACAAGCTTGGCGAGCAGCAAACCCGCGGCGACCAGGAGATAGCCACGCAGGACCAACATCCAGATGCGGTTCAGAAGCGTGAGCTTTGCGGGGGCTAGAGAGGCGAGCGCCGGCATGCGCCATGACTCCCGCGAACCCTGTTCGACTCGTGCCGTCTGCGCAACGGGGCCACCGCGCCATCGCTCGTACATTTTGACGACGATCGCCATCGCAACGGTGAGCGCCGAACCCCCGACCAGCACGCCGATGATTTGCGTTCCGGTGATGCTTGGAAAGAGGACCGAGGCCGTGAGGATCACCGACAGCATCACGAGCACGGCAATCACGGCGGCAGTGAATACGTTCAACTTCCTCGAGTTGACCCAGGGTCCGAGCACAGCCTGATCGTTGCACAGCAGCAGCAAGAATACGGTCGCGCTCGGCAACAGTACGCCTGCCAGCGACTGGACGAGATTTGTCAGGAGGCCCAGCGGGGTTCCGGGCGTCAACACGAGAGCGGCCGCCACGACGATGAGTCCTGTGTAGACCGCATAGAACAACTTCGCATCACCGGGCTTTCGGTGCAGTGAGTGGCGCACAGCGAATACATCGCCGATCGCATAGGCGGTCGACAAAGACACCGCGCAAGCGCCGATGATCGAGGCGTCAATTAGTGCAATGGCGAACAGAATTCCGGGCAGCCGGCCGAAGTGCTTTTCCATGCCGGTGGCGACTGCGGCCGCGTCGCTGAACCCACCAAACTCCGGCGTTCCGACAAAGGTTGCTGCTGTGAAAGACATCATCGCAATCGCACCGATGATGACGACCGCGATGCCGATCCAAAGGTCCGCCCGACCGTAGCGCAAAAATCGCGGCGTGATCCGCTTGTCGATGACATAGCTCTGCTGGAAGAAGAGTTGCCATGGGGCAACTGTCGTTCCGACGATTGCGATGATGAGCAACAGTACATCGCTCAACTTGGAATCCAGGGGCATGTGCGGTATGAGCGCGTCGTGGGCGATCTGACCCATCGGCGGATGAATCAACACGAAGATCGGGACCAGCAACAAGCTGCCGGCCACGAGCACCATCGAAATACGCTCGAACTTTCTGAAGTCCCCGGTGCTGGCCGAGCCGACGATGACCGCTGCAGAAGCCAGGACGCCCCAGAACTTCGAGACGCCAAGATAGTCCATGCCCAGGCTGATGCCGATGAATTCGGTAACGATCGTCAGGGCGTTGAGGACAAAGAGGTCGATGACGCTGAAGGCGCCCCAGAATTTGCCGAAACGCTCGAAGATGAGCCGCGCGTGGCCGACCCCGGTCACTGCGCCAAGCCGCAGCACCATCTCTTGGTTGACGAACAGCACCGGGACCAGCAGCAGAAGCGTCCACAGCAACGACGTGCCGTAGTTCTGACCCGCCTGCGCGTAGGTGCCGAAGGCGCCGGCATCGTTGTCTCCCACCATCACGATGAGGCCGGGGCCGATGATGGCCAGCAAGGTGGTTAGACGCTGTCGCCAGTTCTGGCGAGGCCGGGTGTCGCCTTGGCGAATCGTGCCGAATGCGCCGCGGATATCGCCGACGTGCGCGGAGTCCAGCACCGCGGTGCTGCCGGCGCCAGATCCTTCGGGGGGACGGCTTGCTTGGGAATTGACGGACATGGTGCTTCCTGGTTTCAAACTCTGGCGTGGTCAGCAAGAGCGCGGTCGCTTCGCAACGTCGCGGTCCGCTCGTTTAATGGGATATCAAGCCTGCCGGGTCCAGACCAGCATGCCCTGGAGGGACGGTCGTTGCAGACCCGCCTCTCGCGGGCGATGCGCGCGCACACCTTCACAGGTGCTTAACTGGCGCGCCTGGGCATCGCATGAAAGATGGCCCAGTACGTCGGCGCTTTCTTGCCGAGGCATCTGGGAGAGGGCGTCAGCGATGACACGCCCGGAGCACTGGGACAAGGCCGCGGCGAACGCGGTCTCACCGTGCCTTTCGAGCAAGTCTCGAAGGACGAGGGGTCGGTGGGCTGCGATGGCAGCCCGCAGGGCGCGCGGTAGCGCGTCACGTGTGCGGGTGAAGAACAACATGGGACTCTCCTTGGGCGCATCGCTTCAGGGGAGTCCACGTGGGTTCACGTGAGCGGACGCCTCCGAGGCTGTGCCGGATGCAATGGGTAAGCTGACAGTGAATTGAGTAGGAGCGGCGCGCTGGGGCGCCAACTGGGGTCGGGATCCATGGGCGTCTCCTTCAGGGAACAGGTTGGGGAAAGGCCGTCACCGCGGTGTCGGCTCGCTCAACGGGAGCGCGTGCGAAGGGGCTGCGGCATTGAGCCGCAAACAGGCGCGGATTCGCAGCGTCGGCCACAACGTCAGGCGATCGATCGTCTCGGCTTGAACGATCTCGTCGCCAACACGTGCCGAGATGGCCGCGCGCGCGCCGAGTGCGGCGGCGCGGCGTGGCGGCTGTGACCAGAAGATGAATGGCATGGCGAGGCTCCTTGCGAGCGTCGGTGCGCAAACGGTTCAAGAAGTCGTCGCTGCATCAGCGGCCACGGTCGTTCAACCGCACCACTTTGAGCGAAGGTCAACGACACAAAGGTGCTTTTACGAGCGGAACGAATTCTTGGAATTGAATTCGACTGTGGGAGAGGGCTGCGGTCGGCTGGCGACCATCTGCCCTCTAAAGGAGCGTCAGGAGGCCGAGCAGGCTGCGGCCATCACGGCACGCTTTGTATCGCTGCTACTACTGGCACTGTCCACGGACACGGCTCCGAAATTTCGATGACGTAATTGTGGCATCTCCGCTTGAGTGACGTCAAACGAAGATCTTGTCCAGCGAGGTGTGCGCTTGAAACAGGGACAAGCGTGGCCTCAAGCTTTTAATTGCCCACAACTTTTGATCAAGTGCTTTTTCATGTTGGCCAGATGGCGGTAGCGTCCGTTGGTGAACTTACAACAACGAGACTTTGGTCGACGGCAACTGACCTTGTCCCCGAAAAACGTACTCCGTAGCTGATGTTCAAATTCAGCAAACGGAGAAGTGATCAAGGGCAGGAAAGACGA
>JANLUW010000155.1:0-5063 GCA_031363645.1 Rhizobacter sp.
CATGGACAACGACGTCAATCTGATGATGATCGTCGGCGTGTGGTTGGTGCAGCCCGGCATCACGCACGCGGCCCTGTGCGAGCGCGTCGAAGACAAGTTGCTGAAGTACGAGCGCTTTCGCCAGAAGGTCGTGCCCGATGCGATGGGCGCGATGTGGGTCACCGATGAAGCGTTCGATGTGCAGCGCCATGTGCTGCACCAGAAGCTGCACCGCGAGCCCGGCCAAGGCGAGCGTGAGGCGCTGCAGGCGCTCGTCGGCGAACTCGCGAACACGCCGCTCGACCCCGACCACCCGCTGTGGCAGTTTCACCTGATCGACGGTTACGAAGGCGGCAGCGCGCTCGTGGCGCGCGTTCACCATTGCATCGGCGACGGCATCGCGCTGATCTCGGTGATGCTGTCGATCACCGATGGCGGCATCGCCCCGCCAAAGCGCAAATCGCGTGCAGCGGCTTCGGGTGAAAGCGGTGGCGGCGGTGAGGGCGATTGGTTGTCCGACGCCGTCATGAAGCCGCTGACCGATTTGGCTGCCAAGGCGATCGGCATGTACGGTGGTGGCGTCGGCAAGACGATGGAGATGTTGTCGAACCCGCAGCAGGGCTTGGCCGGATCGATCGAGATGGCCCGCACGGGTGCGAAGGTGCTCGGCGACGTGGCCGCGATGGCGCTGATGCCCGACGACTCGCCGACGATCCTCAAAGGCAAGCCGATCGGCCAGAAGATCGTTGCGTGGGGCGAGCCGCTGCCGCTCGACGCCGTCAAGGCCATCGGCAAGGCATTGAACTGCTCGATCAACGACGTGCTGCTCGCCTGCGTGGCCGGCGCGATCGGCGCCTATCTGCGTGATCAGGGCGACGACCCGGCGGGCAAGGAAATCCGCGCGATGGTGCCGGTGAACCTGCGCCCGATCGAGCAGACTTGGCAGCTCGGCAACCGCTTCGGCCTGGCGCCGCTCACCTTGCCGATCGGCATCGAGAACCCGATCGAGCGTGTCTACGCGGTGCGCACGCGCATGAACCAGCTGAAAGACAGCTACCAGCCGCTACTCGCCTTCGCGGTGCTGGCGGTGGCGGGCCTGTTGATCAAGCCGGTGCAAGACGGCCTGCTCGGCCTGTTCGCGAAGAAAGCCACGGCCGTGATGACCAACGTGCCCGGCCCGGCGGTGGCGCTCCAATTCTGCGGGTCGACATTGCGGCAGACGATGTTCTGGGTGCCCGCCTCGGGCAACATCGGCGTCGGCGTGTCGATCCTGTCGTACGGCGGTGGCGTGCAGTTCGGGCTGATCACCGACAAGAAGCTGTGCCCGCACCCGCAGCAAATCATCGACCGCTTCGAGCCCGAGTTCGAGAGGCTGCTGCTGGTGACGATGATGTTGCCGTGGGGCGAGGGCTGATCGGCTGCGAGATCAGAGACGCGCTCAGCGACGAGACGCCATCAATCCTCCAGCTCGGCCTTCGCCATTTCCACGTCGAGTCGTTCCATCGCGTCGAGCGGCTTGCTGGCGGCGGCGTCTTCGTAGAGCTGGGTCGCTTCCTTCATTTTTTTGTCGCCTTCGAGCATCACGAGGCCGTTGGCGTACTCGACCATCGCGATGGCCGAGGTGGGGTTGAGCTTGAGCGCGGTCTTGTACATCGCGAGGCCGGCGTCCTTGCTCGCGCCCTGCGTGCGGCCGAGCAGCGAACCGACTTTGTCAATCACCTCCGCGTGGAACGCGCCGAGCGCGATGTGCGCGTCGGCATGCTTGGGTGCGAGCTTGATCGACGCCTCCAGCGCGCTCTTGACCTTGCTGCCCAAGCCCTGCGCCAGCGCTTTGGCGATCGAGATGCCTTGGCTGTAGCGGCCGAGCGCGTAGGCCATGAAGTAATAAGCGTTGGCGTTCTTCGGGTCGGTGGCGAGTTGCGCCTCGGCGCGCTCGGCCACTTCCATGAAGAGCGTGAGCTTGGTCTTCTCGCTTTTCTCCAGGTAGTTCGCATAGATGGCCTGCGCCTTGTTGGCAACCGTGATGCCCGCGCCTCCGGCTTTTATGCCGGCGTCGACGGCTTTCTCGAACTCGCCAGCGTGAAACAAGGCCCAAGCGGCCAGCACTTTCACGTCGGTCGGCAGCGGCTCGGCATCGCCGGCGTGCAGGCGCGCCCAGTGCTTTTTGAGCGCAGCGGCATCGAAGGTGTACTCGGCGGCTTCGTGCGGGAATGCGGTCCATTTGGCCATGGTCTTACTCTCCTTTGCGGTAGTTGCCGACGAGCGAGTGCAAGTGCTCGCGCTGTTCGGATTCGAGGTAGGGCGAAAGCAGGCTGAGCACGTAAAACGCGCCGCGCATCAGTGCAGCGCCAGCGTTCGCCGGCTCAAGCGCATTGCGCGGATCCCGCACGTACTCGTAGCTCAGCCAGTAGGTCAGCACGACGACCATCGCTGTTGCGACCGGCTCGACATCGCGCGCATCGATGCGCATCGCGTTGCTGTGCGCGAGGCCGCCGAGTACTTGCTGCACCGCCTTGCCTTTGCGCTGCAGCACGAACTGGAAGTGCGTTTCCAGCCGGCGGTTTTTCGAGAGCAAATCGTTGAGATCACGGTACAAAAACCGGTAGTCCCAGATCAGCTCGAACAGCATGTGAAAGAACAGCCAGGCGTCTTCGACGTTGGCGACGCCATCGGCCGCGCGCAGCAGCTCGGAGAGCGATCGCTCATAGCGGTCGAACAGGCTGTTGATCAGCTCGTCTTTGGCCGGGTAGTGGTAGTACAGGTTGCCGGGGCTGATGCCGAGCTCGGCCGAGATCAGCGTGGTCGACACGTTCGGTTCACCGAAGCGGTTGAACAGCACCAGCGTCACTTCGAGAATGCGCTCGGCCGTGCGGCGCGGCTTCTTGCGAGTGTCGGTGGTCGGCGTGGCCATGTGTCGTTGTGAGTCTCCGCGGGCAATCTAGCACCAAGCGTCGGGGCGACGAATCGGCATTGGCCATAGGTCGGTGCACCTCCCTACAATCCGCGGCTCCATGCCGGCCATCTCATTCCAAAACGTCACGAAGACGTACGAAGGCGCCCGCGGCGTCACCCTTGCCCTCGACAACGTGAGCTTCGACATCGAAGCCGGCGAATTCTTCGGTCTGCTCGGTCCGAACGGCGCAGGGAAGACGACGTTGATCAGCATCCTCGCCGGCTTGGCGCGCGCGAGCAGCGGCGCCGTCAAGGTGCTCGGCCACGATGTCGTCACCGACTACGCCGCTGCGCGCCGCAGTTTGGGCATCGTGCCGCAGGAGCTGGTGTTCGACCCGTTTTTCACCGTGCGCGAGGCCTTGCGGATCCAGAGCGGCTACTTCGGCGTGCGCGCCGACAAGCGCGCCAACGACGCGTGGATCGACGAGCTGCTCGACAACCTGGGGCTGAGCGACAAGGCCGACGCCAACATGCGGCAACTCTCCGGCGGCATGAAGCGCCGCGTGCTGGTCGCGCAGGCACTCGTCCACCGGCCGCCGGTGATCGTGCTGGACGAGCCCACCGCCGGCGTCGACGTCGAACTGCGGCAAACGCTGTGGCAGTTCGTCGCTCGCTTGAACCGTGAAGGCCACACCGTGTTGCTGACCACCCACTACCTCGAAGAAGCCGAGGCGCTGTGCGGCCGGCTCGCGATGCTGAAGCAGGGCAAGGTCGTCGCGCTCGACCGCACCTCGGCGCTGCTCGCCGGCACCGCGAGCACGATGCTGCGCTTCAAGATGGACGCGCCGTTGCCGGCCTCGCTCGCGGCGCAATCGCGCGTCACCGGCCGCATCGTGCAGATCACCGCGCACGACGCGCACGAGATCGAGCAAATCCTCGGCGTTTTGCGTGCCGCGGGCTGCCAGCCCGAAGATTTGGAGATCGGCCGCGCCGACCTCGAAGACGTGTTCCTCGAAATCATGAACGGGCCGCCCCGCACGATCGAACACTTGAAGATGTCGACATGAGCGCGGTCGATGTTCTGTCGGGCACGAGCACCTTGCTCTACAAGGAGGTGCTGCGCTTCTGGAAAGTGAGTTTCCAGACCGTGGCCGCGCCGGTGCTCACGGCGATCCTCTACTTGCTCATCTTCGGCCACGTGCTCGATGACCATGTGAAGGTGTTCGGTCGGTTCAGCTACACGAGCTTTTTGATCCCCGGCTTGGTGATGATGAGCGTGCTGCAAAACGCGTTCGCGAACAGCAGCTCGTCGCTGATTCAAAGCAAGATCACCGGCAATCTGGTGTTCCTGTTGGTCGCGCCACTTTCGCATTGGGCTTGGTTCTTGGCCTACGTGGGCGCGTCGGTCGTGCGCGGCTTCGTGGTCGGTGCGGGCGTGCTGATTGCAACCGTCTGGTTCGCGCCGCCGCTCCTGGCCCACCCGCTGTGGATCATCGTGTTCGGCATCGCAGGCGCCGCGATGATGGGCGCACTCGGGTTGATCGCTGGCCTGTGGGCCGAGAAGTTCGACCAGATCGCCGCGTTCCAGAACTTCGTCATCATGCCGATGACGTTTTTGTCCGGCGTGTTTTATTCGGTCGGCTCGCTGCCGCCGTTCTGGAAAGCCCTGAGCCACCTGAACCCGTTCTTTTACATGATCGACGGCTTTCGCCACGGCTTCTTCGGCGCCAGCGATGCGTCGCCTTGGGTGAGCCTGGCGGTCGTCGGCGGCAGCTTGATCGTCGTGTGCGGGTTGTGCCTCCATCTGCTCAAGATCGGCTACAAGATTCGGCACTAGAGCGGGCGCCGTCGCCCGGCGCCAGCGACTCGACGCGGTCGATTCGGCAGTGCCGCGCCGTCGCCCGCCACGTGCCGCTAAAATCAGGCCACCATGGCGGACCCTACCCCCGACGAAGTCCAGCGTTTTATCGCACAAGGGCTGGCTTGCGAGCACCTCGATGTCGAGGGCGACGGCCGGCATTTCTTCGCGACCATCGTTTCGGCCGAGTTCGAGGGCACGAGCCGCATCAAGCGCCATCAACGCGTCTACACGGCACTCGGCGAACGGATGCGCGAGCAAATACATGCGCTTTCGATGAAGACCTTGACGCCCGCCGAATGGGCCGCTGTCTCGAACCCCACCGCCACCGCTG
>JANLUW010000159.1:0-3880 GCA_031363645.1 Rhizobacter sp.
CTGGGCCGCCACCCACCCCGCAGCCACGCGCCATGCACCCGTGGTGCAGCGGCTGCTCGAGGCCGGGGCCACGCTCGTCGGCAAGACAGTCACAGATGAACTCGCGTTCAGCCTGGAGGGCGAGAACGCTCATCACGGCACGCCACGCAACCCGCAGGCGCCGGGTCGCATGCCGGGGGGGTCGTCGAGCGGCTCGGCGGTGGCAGTCGCGGCCCGTGAAGCCGACTTCGCCCTCGGCACCGACACCGGCGGATCGGTGCGCATTCCAGCGGCGTTCTGCGGTGTGTTCGGCTTTCGCCCGACCCATGGCCGCGTGTCACTCGACGGTGTGTTGCCGTTCGCACCCAGCTATGACACGGTGGGCTGGATGGCGTCAACTGGCGCGCTGCTGGCGGCCGTCGGACACGTGTTGCTTGGACCGGACCCGGCATCCGCTCCGCTGAGTTTGGCGTGGGCGCAGGATGTCGCCGCGTTGTGCGACGCCGACGTGCGCGCGCGCCTTGAACCGCAGGCGCGAGCGCTGGGTGCGCGGGCCGATGCGTGCGCCTTCGGAGAGCCGGCGGCCGCGGCCCTGCAGGCGTATGGGGTGCTGCAAGGCGACGAGATCCGACGTCATATGGGCGACTGGATCACGACCCGGCATCCGCGCTTCGGCGCCAACATCGCGCCGCGTTTTGCCGCGCTCGCTCAGATCACCGCCGCAGATGTGGGCGTGGCTGAGCGTTGGCGCGAGGGCGAAAGACGGCGGCAGCACGACGCGCTGCAGCGCGGCGTCGCCTTCGTTTTTCCGACGGCGCCCTGCATCGCTCTGCCGCTCGACGCTTCGACCGAGCAACGCGGCCGCTTCTATCAAAACGCACTCGCCATCAACGCCATCGCCGGGCACGCCGGTCTGCCGCAGGTCACCTTGCCGGCGGGCGAGGTCGGGGGCTCGCCCATCGGGCTTTCGGTGCTCGGGCCGCCGGGATCGGACCTCGAGCTGCTCGCGCTGGCGGCTGCCTGGCGCACGCCCGAACCGGCGTGAGAATCACAACCCATGCCCCGCACTGACACACCTCGAATGGCCTCATCGTCCCGGCCCAACCGGCCTGAACGACTCGTGGGCAATGCTCCGAGGCGAGACCCGGAGAAGACCCGCGCGCGCATCCTGAGGTCCGCGATGGCCGAGTTCATGTTGCGCGGTTTCAGCGGCGCGCGCACGGCGCAGATCGCGCGGCGTGCCAAGGTCAGCGTCCGCATGCTGTACCACTATTTCGGCGGCAAGGATGCGCTCTATGTGATGGTGCTCGAAGAGGTGCTGGCGAAGCTGCGTCACGAGGAACTGCGGCTCGACTTCGAGCACGTCGAGCCCTTGCAGGGCCTGCTGCAGTTGTTCGACTTCATCGACGCCCATTTTGCGCAGCACCCCGAACTGCGCTGCCTGCTCGCCTACGAAAATCTCAACCGCGGCCAGCATCTGAAGCGCTCATTGCGCATTCCCGCCATGGCCTCGCCGGTCATCAGCCTCATCGATGAGCTGCTGCGGCGCGGCGAGTCTGGCGGCAACTTTCGCTCGGGGGTGGATGCGCTGCAGCTGTATGTCGCGATGGTCAGCCTGGCTTACTACGCCAAGGCACACGCGTTCACGTTGTCGCGCATCTTCGCGACCGAGTTGCTCTCGCCGGCGTGGCAAGCCGCGCGCGCCGTACAGACGCGCGAGATGCTCGCTGCCTACGTCACGCCGCTTTGTTGACCGAACTCAGATGCCGCGCTGCCAAGCCCACCGGAAACCTGGATTTCAAGAACCTGGGCAGATGGTCATTCAAGGGAGCGCCTTGGCATTGGGATGCGGCCCACCCAGCGCGTTGACTCGCCCCGTGCGATGGTTGGTAGTGGCCTTGACGAGGCAGCGTCGTTCGCAACCCTTGACGAAGTGGTGGCGCTCGGCATCACGTTCTTCGACACCGCATTCAGCTACGCGGGCGGGAAATTCGAACGCATCGTCGGGCGCTGGCTGGCCGGGCCGCACGAACGGTATGCTCGAAAACTCGCCAGCTTCGACAGCGCTTCAGACCATCTTGGTGAATGCATGCTGACCGCCACTTGATCGCTGGCGTTTGGCTGCCAAACAAGTAGTTCGTCGGCGACCACCGGCGGCCGCGGTGATCAGCATCGCCAGCTGGGTGATGATTCTGTCGGTGACCTTCATCGGCCACATCGCAGACGGCTCCGGCCGCATTGCCACTGTCTTGTGCCTGTGGGTAGCTTGGCGGTGGCGTCGCTGCTGCTGCTGCGTCATGCGGAATGGTCCGTGGCGTTGAGCCTGACCTTTGGGCTGCTCGGCATCGCACCGGCCGGCATCATCATGGCGCTCATCACGCAGTCGATGGCGCCGCGAAGGCGAGCCTTCGTCATGGGCGTCTTCATCAGCTTCTATTTCGTCATCCAGACTGCTGCGGGCCCATGCGTCATTCGATGAACTTCATGGCGTGCCAGCAAAGACTGCCGTCGGGCTCGCGGGCGATGCTCCCGCGCCTCGCGCCGAGTCGTCGGCAAAAAGGGCGCTGATCCTGCGCTGTGCTGAGGTCAGCGTCGGGCAATCCCGCCCGATTTAAGGAGCCGGTCAGGGGATTCGATCTCTCTTTTCCCGAAGTGTCCGTTTATGGTCTGCGATGTCGCGCGGGTCTACCGTCCGGCACTTGCGGGCGACGTGTTGCAGTTCGCTCGGCAGATGCCGTTCGATTAAATCAGTGGAGCCTTGCCGCGACCTTTTCGGCTTCCGTTCTGGGACCGCCTGGTCGCGACGGACCTGCAGGCCATCGAGAACCTGGCTTCCCAGCGCTGTCGGGAAGGCCAGCAAGTTCCCGAATTTTGATGAATTTGCGAAAACGCTCGACTCGCGCCGTGAATTGCAGACCATTGTGAATTGCGATGTCGGTATCGTTGCCGCTGAGGTCACCTCGCCAGGAAATATTCGAGCGGTCAATTTCTAAAGCGAGAACATCGAAAATGCCATCCATCAACCTGCTTAGTAATGAGCCTCAGCCCCACCCCTGATCGACGGAATCCTGTGCGGCTGGCAGCGTGTCACGTCGACCACTAGGCGCGCCAGCAGCCCGCGCAGGTCGAAGCGCCGATTTAAGCGATAGGCGAATGCTGCGAGGTAGCTGTCGGCATGCTTGTCCCAGCCCAGTGAGTGGTAAGCGCCGTGCAGGCTCGTCTTCAGATTGCCCAGCACCGTGTTCACCCACTTGAACTGAGGCAACTCGCGCGGCAGCCGCTCACCCACCACGACGGGGCTGTGGATGCAGCCCGCTTGCGTCACCGCCGCAAAGCAGGCCAGCCCCCTGAGTCAGACTAGTTGTCGCTTCCCCGATTTGCACGGAAGCACAACAGACCATGAGCCGAAACCAACACTCCAACGAATTCCGAGACCAAGCGCTGAGCAAGGTCAGACAGCGCGGCACGCGTAGCGTTCGCGACATTGCCGAGGAACTGAACATGTCGGTCGGCACGCTGAGAAAGTGGTGGGCTCGCTCGAATCGCAGCGCGGTGCAGGCGGCTCCCACGGCCGAACTGCCAAGCGCTCTTGCAGCGGAGTCCTAGAGCGCCGCTCAACGCCTGCTCGCCTTGCAGGAGACCCACGGCCGGTCGGGTGCGGCGCTGAACGCCTGGTGCCGCGAGAGGGGGCTCTTCGAGCATCAACTGATCGCCTGGCGTGACGCGTTTTGCGCGATCGCGGCGCCGGAAACCCGTGACGCCAAGCTGGCCCTGCGCGAGCTGCAGACCCGCCACGATGGACTGCAACGCGAGTTGCGTCGAAAAGAGAAGGCGCTGGCGGAAGCCACGGCCTTGCTGGTGCTGCAAAAAAAGTTCCAGGCGCTGTGGGAGGACGAGGACA
>JANLUW010000196.1:0-2897 GCA_031363645.1 Rhizobacter sp.
CAAAAACCCGGTGGTAGAGTTATTCGCTTGAATGTCACAGCTCCTTCCCGTCCCCTCGGCGCATCTTGCCGAGGCGGGTCGCTTCTCCGCAAAGTGGTCTAGCCGCGTCGCGGAAGGTTTTTCCAACCCGCACTCAGCGCCGGAAACCGGTGCGAAAGGTGAGCGAAATGATGCAGGAATCCCGGTCGAACTCGTACCTGTTCGGCGGCAACGCCCCGTATGTCGAAGAGATGTACGAGGCCTACCTCGACAACCCCGGTTCCGTGCCGGACACCTGGCGCACGTACTTCGACGCGCTGCAGCACGTGCCCGCGGTCGACGGCTCGAACGCCCGCGACGTGGCCCATGCGCCGGTCGTCGAATCCTTTGTGCAGCGCGCGAAGGCCGGCACCTTCGGCAGCAAGGCATCGAGCACCGACCTGGCGATCGCGCGCAAGCAGGTGCATGTGCAGTCGCTGATCGCGGCGTATCGCTCGCTCGGGTCGCGCTGGGCCGATCTCGACCCGCTCAAGCGTCAGGAGCGCCCGAAGATCCCCGAGTTGGAGCCGGCGTTCTACGACTTGAGCGAGTCCGACATGGACATCGTTTTCAGCGCCGCCAACACCTTCTTCTCGACCGCCGACCACATGACGCTGCGCGAGATCGTGCAGGCTTTGCGTGAGACCTATTGCGGCTCGATCGGCGCCGAGTACATGCACATCACCACGCCGACCGAGAAGCGCTGGTGGCAAGACCGGCTCGAATCGATCCGCTCGAAACCCAGCTTCAATGCGGAGCAGAAGACGCACATCCTTGACCGCCTGACCGCGGCCGAGGGCCTCGAACGCTACTTGCACACTAAGTACGTCGGCCAGAAGCGTTTCTCGCTCGAAGGCGGCGAGAGTTTCATCGTCTCGATGGACGAACTCGTGCAGCGCGCGGGCGCCAAGGGCGTGCAAGAAATCGTTATCGGCATGGCCCACCGCGGGCGCCTGAATGTGCTCGTCAACACGCTCGGCAAGATGCCGAAAGACCTGTTCGCCGAGTTCGACCACACCGCGCCCGAAGCGCTGCCGTCGGGCGACGTGAAGTACCACCAGGGTTTTTCGAGCGATATCACGACCACCGGCGGCCCGGTGCACCTGAGCCTCGCGTTCAACCCCTCGCACCTCGAGATCGTCAACCCGGTCGTCGAAGGCTCGGTGAAGGCGCGCCTCGATCGCCGTGGCGACAAGGAGGGCGACTCCGTGCTGCCGATCATCGTTCACGGCGATGCGGCTTTCGCGGGCCAAGGCGTGGTGATGGAAACGCTCGCTCTGGCGCAGACGCGCGGCTACTACACCGGCGGCACGGTGCACGTCGTCATTAACAACCAGATCGGTTTCACGACTAGCGACCCGCGCGATTCACGCTCCACGCTTTACTGCACCGACGTGGTGAAGATGATCGAAGCGCCGGTGCTGCACGTGAATGGCGACGACCCCGAGGCCGTGGTGCTGTGCACGCAGCTCGCGCTCGACTACCGACAAGAGTTCAACAAGGACGTGGTCGTCGACATCGTCTGCTTCCGCAAGCTCGGCCACAACGAGCAAGACACACCGGCGCTGACGCAGCCGCTGATGTACAAAAAGATTTCGCAGCATGCCGGCACGCGCAAGCTGTACGGCGAGAAGTTGGTCGCGCAAGGCGTGCTGCAGGCTGACGGCCCGGATGTGATGGTCAAGGCCTTGCGCGCAGCGATGGACGCGGGCAAGAGCACCTACGACCCGGTGCTCACGAATTACAAGAGCAAGTACGCGGTCGACTGGGCGCCGTTCCTCGGCAAGAAGTGGACCGATGCCGCCGACACCGCGCTGCCGATGTCGGAGGTCAAGCGTCTGGCCGAGCGCATCACCACGGTGCCGCCGAACTTTAAGGTTCATACGCTGGTCGAGAAGGTTTTGGCCGATCGCGCCGCGATGGGCCGCGGCGAGATCAACGTCGACTGGGGCATGGGCGAGCACCTGGCCTTCGCATCGCTCGTCGCGAGCGGCTACGCGCTGCGCCTGTCGGGTGAAGATTCGGGCCGCGGCACCTTCACGCACCGCCATGCGGTGCTGCACGACCAGAACCGCGAGAAGTGGGATGTCGGCACCTACACGCCGCTCGAACACGTGGCCGACGGGCAAGCGCCGTTCGTCGTGATCGACTCGCTGCTGTCCGAAGAAGCGGTGCTTGGCTTTGAGTATGGCTACGCCTCGGCCGAGCCGAACACGCTGGTGATCTGGGAGGCGCAGTTCGGTGATTTCGTCAACGGCGCGCAGGTGGTCATCGACCAGTTCATCGCGTCGGGTGAAGTGAAGTGGGGCCGCGCCAACGGCATCACGCTGATGCTGCCGCACGGCTACGAGGGCCAAGGCCCGGAGCACAGTTCAGCGCGCCTCGAGCGCTTCATGCAGCTCGCTGCCGACAACAACATGCAGATCGTTCAGCCGACCTCGGCGAGCCAGATTTTCCATGTGCTGCGGCGCCAGATGGTGCGCATGTTCCGCAAGCCTTTGATCATCATGACGCCCAAGTCGCTGCTGCGCGCAAAAGATGCCGGCTCGCCGCTCTCCGAGTTCACCAAAGGCGAGTTCAAGACCGTGATCGGTGAGGTCAGTGCCGAGGTGCATGCCGAGAAGGTCAAGCGCGTGGTGGCCTGCTCGGGCAAGGTCTACTACGACCTGATCAAGGCACGCGCGGAGCGCAAAAACGGCGACGTGGCGGTAATACGCGTCGAGCAGCTTTACCCGTTCCCGCACAAAGCGTTCGCCGCCGAGATGAAAAAGTACCCGAATGCGACCGAGGTAGTCTGGTGCCAAGACGAGCCGCAGAACCAGGGCGCCTGGTTTTTCGTGCAGCACTACATCCACGAGAACATGATCGATGGGCAAAAG
>JANLUW010000207.1:0-4146 GCA_031363645.1 Rhizobacter sp.
AGGGCGTGAAGCGCGTGCCGATGGTGGTGCTGGTCAACGAAGGCTCGGCCTCGGCCAGCGAAATCGTCGCCGGCGCCCTGCAAGACCACAGCCGCGCCACCATCATGGGCGCGCAGACCTTCGGCAAGGGCTCGGTGCAGACCGTGCGCCAGCTCTCGCCCGAGACCGCGTTGAAGATCACCACCGCGCGCTACTACACACCGAGCGGAGCTTCGATCCAAGCCAAGGGCATCGTGCCCGACGTGATGCTCGACGAAACCGCTGAAGGCAACCTGTTCGCCGTGCTCCGCACGCGAGAGGCCGACCTCGAGAAGCACTTGCAGAGCGGCCAAGGCGCCGAGCAGAAGGACGAAACGCGCGAGAAAGCACGCGACGAAGCGCGCAAGAAGCTCGAAGATGAAACAGTGAAACGCGCCTCGTCGCCGCCCAAGCCGCCGATGGAATTCGGCACCCCCGAGGATTTCCAGCTGGCACAGGCCCTGAACCGGCTCAAGGGCAAGGCGGTACTGGTCAGCAAGACAGCAGTCGAGCGCAAGGCGGAGACCGAAACGGTCAATTGAATCCGTCTCGCTCGACCCGAACTCCCGCGCGAACCGCGGGCGTTTTTGTTTGTATGCTCGGCCGATGAACGACGACCAGCTGCTGCGCTACTCGCGGCACATCCTGCTCGACGAGCTCGGCATCGAGGGCCAGCAGCGGCTGCTCGCGGCGCACGCGCTGGTGATCGGCGCAGGCGGGCTGGGCTCACCCGTCGCGCTCTACCTTGCGACGGCCGGCGTCGGCACGATCACGATCGTCGACGACGACACGGTCGACCTGACGAACCTGCAGCGGCAGATCGTCCACGACGCCTCCCGCATCGGCCACCCGAAGGCCGAGTCGGCTGCGCAAACCCTGCTCGCGATCAACCCCGAGGTGCACGTGCATGCGCTGTGCGAGCGTGCCGATGCCGCGCGCCTGGCCGGGCTGGTCGCCGAGGCCGACGTGGTGATCGATTGCTGCGACAACTTCGCCACGCGCCAAGCCGTGAACGCCGCTTGCGTCGCACACGGCAAGCCGCTCGTCTCGGGGGCGGCGATCGGCTTCGACGGCCAAATTTCGGTCTACGACACGCGTGACGCGCAAAACCCCTGCTACGCCTGCCTGTTCCCGCCCGATGCGGTGTTCGAGGAGGCGCGCTGCGCGACGATGGGCGTGTTCGCACCGCTGGTCGGCATCATCGGCAGCATGCAGGCCACCGAGGCGTTGAAGCTGCTGACAGGCATCGGTACGTCACTTGCCGGGCGGCTGCAGATGCTGGATGCGCGCACGATGGAATGGACCGAGATCGCGATTGCGCGCACCGCCGATTGCCGGGTCTGTGGGCAAAGCAGGCAGAGGCACCCGCCCGGGATGCAGACCGTCGACTGACACACTTGTCATTCATGTCATTTATATGACTTGATTCACACAAATGATCTGCATGTACACTTCGATACATGCAGACCGTCATGTCCGCCCCGCTGTTCGAGGCCATCGCGCCCGAGACGGCCGGCATGCCGCTGTACCGGGTGGTCAAGCGCTCGCTGCTGAGCGCGATCGAATCGGGCAGCTGCGCTCCCGGTGAAACGCTGCCGAGCGAATCCGAGATCGCCAGCGCGATGGGCGTGTCGATCGGCACCTTGCGCCGTGCCGTCGACGAGCTCGCCGCCGAGCACATCCTGGTGCGCCGCCAAGGCCGCGGCACCTTTGTCGCCACGCACGGTACCGACCGCTTTTTGTTCCAGTTTTTTCACGTCGAGCGTGCCGACGGCCTGCGCGAGGCGCCTGTGGTCGATCTGGTCTCGTTCGAGCGCCTGCGCGCGGCCGACGAACCCGCCGCGGCACTACAACTGCGCCTCGGCGAGCCGGTGATCCAGATCGAGAACCGGTTGCGCTTGCAAGGCAGCGCGGTGATCTTCGACCGGCTCACGCTGCCATCGGCACTGTTCAAGGGCCTGACCGAAAAGCGCTTTCGCGAGCGGCCGGGCACGATCTACCAGCTCTATCAATCGGACTTCGGAATCAGCGTGGTGCGCGCCGAGGAGCGCGCTCGCGCGAGCGCCGCTGACCGCGACGCGGTGCGCGTGCTGGGCCTGGCCATCGGCCAGCCGGTCATGCAGGTGCGCCGCATGGCGCTGACCTTCGGCGACCGGCCGGTCGAACACCGCATTTCGATCATCAACACGGCGCATCACGACTACGTGAACTCGCTGACTCGACCGACGGGAAAACATGACTAGTGCGGTGACGGATTTGCTGAAGGCTGCCCGTGGCGCCGAGCAAGCGGCTTACGCCGCTGGCACACATTTGCAAGCGTCGCGATCGCGCTTGTCGGAAACCGTCATCACGCACAAGGCACCCAGCGAGGTTGTCGGCACGATCGAACGCGAGGCTCGAAGGCTGATCCGCGACGTAGTGAAGCGCAGCTTTCCCGGTCACGGCTTTGTCGGCGACGAGGGCAGCGACGACGCCGGGCTGCTCGCCGACGGCCGGCCCGTCTGGGTGGTCGACCCGCTCGACGGCACCGCCAATTATTTGCGCGGCTACCCCCAATATGCGGTCGCGATCGCACTGGTCGAGGCCGGCGAGCCGCAGGTCGGCGTGATCTACGACCCGAGCCGCAATGAGTTCTTCGGCGCGATCCGCGGCCGGGGCGCTGTGATGAACGGCCAACCGATTCGTTGCGCGAACCCACGCGCACCGATCGAGTCGCTGGCTGCCACCGTCTTCCCGAAACCCGCCAGCCCGCGCATGCCGGTCTACATGGGCGAGCTCGGCCGCGTGTTGCGTGCGTTCAGCGGTGTGCGGCGCTCCGGTTCGATGGCGCTCGAGCTGGCGTGCCTGGCCGCAGGCCGCATCGATGCGTTCTGGGAGCACGACCGCGACGCCTGGGACTGCGCCGCCGGCACCGTGCTGCTGCGCGAAGCCGGCGCCCTGATCCACTCGCGCGACGGCCTGCCGATACTGGCCAGCCGCTCGCTGCTGGCCTGCACGCCGACCTTGTTCGAGCCTTTCCTGAGCCTGTTGGCCGAGCCTTGATGCAGCCGCGAGAAACGCGAGAGAACCGTAAGATCGCGGCCATGACCAAACCCAATCTGACAGGCCGAAACTTTGCAACGGCCCAGCAAGACGCCGCGAAGGATCCGGCCAAGGCGCTCACCCGTTACTCGGGCCCCGAGAGCTCGTACAAACTCGCGTTCACCGACTCCGAGTTTTTGCTGCGCGAAGAGATGCGGCCGGTGCGCATGCAGTTGGAGCTGCTCAAGCCCGAGCTGATTCAGGACGAGCAAGGCATCGAGTCGACCGTCGTGATCTTCGGCAGCGCGCGCATCGTTTCGCCCGACGTTGCGCAACGCATGGTCGACGACGCGAGCTCGGCCGGCGACGAAGCCGCGCTCGCGATCGCGCAGCGGCACCTGACGATGTCGCGCTACTACGAAGAGGCGCGGCGCTTCGGTGCACTCGTGACCGAGAAGTCCCGGCAACTCGAGACGCCGCTCTACGTCGTCACCGGTGGCGGCCCCGGCATCATGGAGGCCGGCAACCGCGGCGCCTTCGACATGGGTGGCAAAAGCATCGGCCTGAACATCGTGCTGCAGCACGAGCAGGCGCCCAACCCCTACATCACGCCGGAGCTGTGCTTTCAGTTCCATTACTTCGGCCTGCGCAAGATGCACTTCCTGATGCGCTCGGTCGCACTTGTGTGCTTTCCCGGTGGCTTCGGCACGCTCGACGAATTGTTCGAGGCGCTCACGCTGATCCAGACCGGCAAGTCGCGAAGGCGCCCGGTGCTGCTGTTCGGTCGCGATTTTTGGACCAAGCTGCTCAACTTCGACCTGTTGGTCGAGACCGGCATGATCAGCGCACTCGACCTGCAATTGTTCAGCTTCGTCGAGACGGCCGAAGAAGCCTGGGGTTTGCTCGAATCCGAGTACGGCTTCGAGCTGCGCGAGAACCCGAAAACCCTGCCGCCGGTCGACCTCTGAAAGCGCCGCGAGCATGACCAACCACAGCATCAGCCTCATCGGCGCGCCGACCGACATCGGCGCCGGCAGCCGCGGCGCCAGCCTGGGGCCTGAGGCGCTGCGCGTCGCGAACATCGGCGCGGTGTTGACGAGCCATGGC
>JANLUW010000239.1:0-2331 GCA_031363645.1 Rhizobacter sp.
GACTGGAAGCTGCGCAACGTGTACGAGATCTACGCCACCTGGCGGCACCGCTACGCGCCAGGCGTCACCCACAATACCGAGCATGTGTTCGGCCTGTGCGTGCCGCGCGATGTCGTCGTCACGCTGTCGCCGCGCGAGCACCTGCGCCATGCCTGGCTGCCGATGTTCGAAGCCGCCGACCGCTGCTTTTCGGCCTCGAACGCAGAAGCCATCCTGCAACTCCCGCGATTCACCTGAACCCACCCACCATGCGGCACAGCCTGAACACCCAGCACCCGGTCGACGTGCTGCGCGTGGCCACCTACAACATCCACAAGGGCGTGCGCGGCGTCGGCCCGCGCAAGCGGCTCGAGATTCACAACCTCGCGCTCGGCATCGAGGCGCTCGACACCGACCTCGTGTTCCTGCAAGAAGTGCGCGCGCTCAACCGCGCCGAGGCGAAAAAGTTTCCCGACACGCACCTCGGCTGGCCGCGCATGCCGCAGGCCGATTACCTCGCGCCCGAAGGCTACGAGGTCGCCTACCGCACCAACGCGACCACCACGCACGGCGAGCACGGCAACGCGCTGCTCTCGCGCTGGCCGCTCGGTGACATCGGCCACCACGATGTGTCCGACCACCGCTTCGAGCAGCGCGGCCTGCTGCACGTGCCGGTGCAGTGGAACGGTGTGCTCGTGCATGCGATCGTTGCGCACTTCGGGTTGATTCATTCCAGCCGCGTGCGGCAAGTCGAGCGCCTGGCCAAGTTCATCGAGGCCGAGGTGCCGCCGAACGAGTTGCTGATCGTCGCTGGCGACTTCAACGATTGGGGCGCCAAGCTCGACGCGCCGATGCGCGCTTTCGGCCTGCACCGCGCCGCCGTGCCCGGCGACCCGCCAGCGCGCTACAACACGTTTCCGTCGCGCCTGCCGGTGTTGTCAATGGATCGCATCTACCTGCGCGGCCTGAAGTGCCTGTCGACCTCGGTGCCGCGCGGCGCCGCGTGGGCGCGGATGTCGGATCACCTGCCGCTGGTCGCCGAACTCGCGCTCGAATGATCGCCGCGAGGCCGCCGATTCGCATGCGTGCGCTGCAGCCCGATCACTCGCTGATGTTGTTGAAGGGCGGCGAAGCCCTGTTCCCGATGTTGGCCGAGGCCATCGCCAACGCCCGCGCCGAGGTGCTGCTCGAGACATACATCTTCGAGTTCGCCGGCTCCGTGATCCCGATCGCCGAAGCGCTCGAAGCAGCGGCGCAGCGCGGCGTGTGCGTGCAGGTGGTGGTCGACGGTGTGGGCACTGGTGACGTGCCGCCCGCGTGGCAGCGGCGCTGGCAGGCCGCAGGCGTGCACTGGCGCGTCTATAACCCGGCGCAGGGCTGGCGGCTGTTGCTGCCCGAGCGTTGGCGCCGGCTGCACCGCAAGCTGTGCGTGGTCGACGGGCGCCTCGGTTTTTGCGGCGGCATCAACTTGCTCGACGACTACTTAGACGCGAACCACGGCGTGCTCGACCAGCCGCGCCTGGATTTTTCGGTGCGCGTGACCGGCCCGCTGGTCGCCGACATGCACGACACGATGACGCGCCTGTGGGCGCGCCTGCAAATCACGCGCGAGGCCCGCCAGCACGACTTCGCCGGTGCGCTGCAGGCGGTGCTCGACGCCGCCCGCGCCGGCACCGACATGGCCGACGAAAACATGAAGCGCGACGTCGAACCGCCGCCGACGCAGGTGCGCTCGCCAGGCATGCTGGCCGCGCTCGTGCTGCGAGACAACGTGCGTTTTCGCCGCAGCATCGAGGGCAACTACCGGCGTGCGATCGGCCTGGCGCAGAGCGAGATCCTGATTGCCAACGCCTACTTCATCCCGGGTGTGCAACTGCAGCGCGCACTGCTGCGGGCGGCCCGGCGCGGCGTGCGCATCACGCTGCTGCTGCAGGGGCGTTACGAATACTTCATGCAGTACCACGCGAGCCGCGCGGTCTACGCTGTGATGCTTGCGGCCGGCATCGAGATCATCGAATACGAAGCGAGCTTTTTGCACGCCAAGGTCGCGGTGATGGATGCGCAGGGCGGCGATGGCAGCGAGCGCAGCGCCGGTGGCGCCGCATTCTCGACAGTCGGCTCCTCGAACCTCGACCCGCTGAGCCTGCTGCTCGCGCGCGAGGCCAACGTGTTCGTGCGCGACGACACGTTCGCCGCCGAGTTGCGCGGGCACCTGATGGATGCGATCGCGAAGGGCCGGCGCGTCGCACCCGATGCGATCACGCAATGGTCTGCGGTGTCGCGCGGGCTGAGTTGGGTGGCGTACGCGGTGATGCGTGCGCTGGTGTTCGTCGCGGGCAAACGGTATTGATC
>JANLUW010000279.1:0-7807 GCA_031363645.1 Rhizobacter sp.
GCTTGCGGCGGTCAGACAATATATGTTGACTGCAGAGGAATATCCGTTATTTCGAGCAGCTTCGCCGATGAGGTATTCGGGAAGCTGTTCTTAGCGCTCGGTCCCATGCGATTCATGCAGGCAATTCGGTTGATCAACGTAAGTCCAACCGTGCAGGCCCTGATTGATCGCGCAATCACCCAGCGCATGCAGTCCAAGAAGGCTCAGACGCGGGCCCGCCGCAACCGACGATTAGCTGCCCCCATCCCAACAAACTCGGGACAGCGCACGCATCTGTGCGACCGCGGGTGGGCTCAGCCCAGCGGCGCTAGACGTCACAATCGCGGTTAGAGCGGAATGCCTTGAACCAGCGCCTACGTAACGCCTACGCGGCACCCATAAACAACAAAGCCCAATCGAAAGGATTGGGCTAACTCGTTAAATTTATTGGTGGCCTGGGGCGGAATCGAACCACCGACACGCGGATTTTCAATCCGCTGCTCTACCAACTGAGCTACCAGGCCAATGGATTCCAAGTATATCCGAGCGAAACCGGCGCTGGCCTCACAGGCCGCCACCGCGCTTGTTGCGCGAGAGGTCGACGCCGAGTTGCTTTAGCTTGCGGTACAGGTGCGTGCGCTCGAGGCCGGTCTTTTCGGCCACGCGCGTCATGCTGCCGTTTTCTTGCGAGAGGTGGAACTCGAAGTAACTCTTCTCGAATGCATCGCGCGCTTCGCGCAGCGGGCGATCGAGGTCGAAGCTTTGTTCGGACTGCGGGCCGAGCATCATCGGCGTGGTCGGCAGCATCACTCCGCCGGTCATCGCAGCTTCGACCGTCAGGCCGTTCTCGCCAGCGTTGTGGTGCTGCGAATTGGGTTGCGCCGCGGCGCGCGAGGCTGGCTTGGCCAAGCCCTGCTCCACTGCGCGCAACAGCTTTTGCAGAGTGATCGGTTTTTCGAGGAACGCCATCGCGCCGAA
Organism: Rhizobacter sp.; assembly: GCA_031363645.1. GTDB lineage: Bacteria > Pseudomonadota > Gammaproteobacteria > Burkholderiales > Burkholderiaceae_C > LMDS01. The sequence continues at coordinate 958 of JANLUW010000279.1, forward strand.
CTTGGTTGCTTCGACCGCGGTGTCGATCGTGCCGTGGCCGCTCATCATGATGACGGGCATGTTCAGAAGCGAGGTCGCGCCCCACTCCTTGAGCAGCGTGATGCCGTCGACATCGGGCATCCAGATGTCCAGCAGCACGAGGTCGGGGCGCATCCGCTCGCGGCACGCTCGGGCCTGTGCAGCGTTCTCGGCCAGCTCGATTGTGTGGCCTTCGTCGGCAAGAATTTCCGAGAGCAGGGCGCGGATGCCGAGTTCGTCGTCGACGACAAGAATGGTGGCCATGAATCAGGCGGCGCCGGGCCGCGCCGAGCGGGCTGGTGTGCCCTTCGGAGGGCAGGAACGAAGTGACGTGGGGGTTGTCATAAATGCTCAGTGCGCGCCGGAAGCGGCCCGGGTGCCGTGTAATTCTGGAGTGGCTGCAGCAGGAAGGGAGGCACCGGCTCCCGGTGCGAATTTTGCGAATGATAACGAGACTTGCGCGCCTCTCGGCAAACCGCCGACCGCATCGCCCTCGACACCGGCGCCAAGGTTGACGATGCGCACCCGCGCACCGTGTTCGTCGGCGATCTTTTTGACGACCGCGAGGCCGAGGCCCGTGCCCTTGCTCTTGGTCGTGACGTAGGGCTCGAACGCGCGCTTGAGCACCTTGTCGGAAAAGCCGGGGCCGTTGTCGATCACCTGCAAGCGCACCGCGCGCAAGTCGCCCTGTTCGCTGCGCGCGACTTCGGTGCTGACGCGCACCCGGCCGTCGGGCTGCTCGGCGACGGCATCGAGCGCGTTTTGCACGAGGTTGTGAATCACTTGGCGCAGCTGCGTGCTGTCACCGACGATCAGCGGCAGCGCTGGCGCGAGATCGGCCTGCAACCGACCGGCCTCCTGTGCCGCGCCGTACAGGCCAAGCACTTCGGAGACGAGCGCGTTCAGCTCGATTGGGATCAGGAAAGCGGCCGGCAGGCGCGCGTAGTCGCGAAACTCGTTGACCAGCGTCTTCATCGCCTGCACTTGGTTGACGATGGTCGCGACCGAGCGCGCAAGCATCGCCTGGTCGGCGCCTTCGAGCTTTGGCCCGAGCTTGTGCTGCAGGCGTTCGGCCGAGAGCTGAATCGGCGTCAGCGGGTTCTTGATCTCGTGCGCTAGCCGGCGCGCGACCTCGCTCCAGGCCTCGCTGCGCTGCGCCGAGACGAGCTCGGTGATGTCGTCGAAGACCATCAGCGTGGCGCCCTGCGGCATCGAGGCGCCGCGCACCAGCAGCGTGGTCGAAGCGCGTTCCAACCCGAGCTCACGCACGTGTTGGGCAAGGGGTTGCAGCTCGAACGAATCCTGCCAGTTGTCGCGCTCGCCGGCCTCGGGGCTGGTGCTGTGCAATTCGAAGCGCTGGCCCACCGCTTGCGCGAACTCGGCAAGGCCGGGCACGTCGACCAGGCGCTGGCCGCGGTAGGCCGAGAGCGGCAGCCGCATGATCCGCGTGGCACCGGGGTTGACGGTGTCGATGTTGCCGTGGCGGTCGAACACGATCACGCCGGCGGTCAGGTTGTCGAGGATGGTTTGCAGGTTCGCGCGTGCGCCCTCGACCTGCACGACGCTCTTTTGCACCAGTTCGCGCGCTTCCGAGAGCTGGGTGGTCATGTCGGCGAACGAGCGCGTGAGGCCGCCGAGCTCGTCGCGCGAGGCGAACACCGGCTTGCTGCTGAGGTCGCCGCCAGCGACTTGCCGCATGCCTTCGGCGAGCAGCAGCAGCGGCCGCGCCAGCTGGTTGCTTAGGGTTACCGCGAGCAGCAGCGCACCGAACACGGCGAGCACGAGCGCGAGCGTCAGCGTGCCGATGTACATCTTGCGCAGGCCGCCGCGTTGGAGCGCTCGCTGTTGGTACTCGCGGTAAGCCGACTGCACCGCGAGCGCGTTGACGGCCAGCGTGCGCGGCAGCAGTTGGTTGACGAGCAGGTAGCGATCTTCTTCGCCGAGCGCGAAGGTGGTGGTCGGGATGAACGCGAGTGCGCGCACCCGCGCGGTGTTGGCACTGCCACTGGCTACGGCGTCTTCGTCGAGGCCGATGAGCTCGCTGACGACGCGCTGGTTGCGCGCCTGGCGCAACAGCGTGGCCGATGGCCGCTCGGGCATCAGGCCCGACGCGGTGCTGCTGCTGGTGCTCAGCACGGTATGGCCGGCCGGGCCGACGATCGCGATGTCTTGCGCCGAGAGCTGTTCGCGTAATCGCTCCAGCGCGAGCGACTGCGCGGAGCCGGGCGTTTCACCGAGCCGCTCGGCGGCCAGCCGCGTTTTGGTGGCGACATCGCCGACGATCGAATCGAGCGTGCCCTTGCCGAGGTTCAGGCCGGCGTCGAGCGCGGTCTCGACCTTCACGTCGAACCAGCTTTCGATGCTGCGCGACACGAACTGGTAGCTCACGGTGTAGATCAGCACGCCGGGCACCACGCCGACGAGCGCGAAGATCGCTGCCAACTTCAGCAGCAGCCGGCTGCCGAACTTGCCCCGCTTGACGCGCAGCAGCAGCCGCACGGCGGCGATCCCGATGACCAGCACCAACAAGCCGGCGACCGTGACGTTGACCCAGAACAGCCAGACGTAATGGCGCTCGTACAGCGTTGGGTTGTTGGTCGCGATCGAGAGCAGGAACGCCAGCACCAAACCGGCGCCGGTGGCGGCGACGGTGGATATGAACCACGCCCAGCGCTGTGCTTTTGTCATCGGGGAGTAGTGATCAATTGATCTTTTGCGTCCGCTGGACGCTCATGGCCCAGTCTTTCTCGCCGCCGATGCCGATTTGCATCGGGCGTGGCAGTTGCGAAGTGTCGAGCTTGAAACTGAACTCGGCGTACTGGCGACTGTTCTCGTCGATCTGCAGGCCTTCGGCGATCTTCCACCGCGCAGTGCGGCTGATGGCGGCGAAGGCTTCGGCGCGGGTCGCGTAGTTTTGGCTCAGGCCGCCATCGAAGGTGACGCGATAGGTTGAAGTGAGCGGCTGGAACACGATGCGCCAGCGCCTGATCGCATAGCCGATGCGCTGGTCACGCCAGTAGAAGCGGTTGCGGAACAGCTCGACCTCGGCGACGAAAAACAGCGGCACCGCCTTGCTGAGCGCGTCGTCGACGCTGCGCGACAGCTCGAGGTTCACGGCGTAGCTGAGGAACACGCCTTCTTCGCCGTGGGTCAACTCGAAGCTGGTCAGCTCGGGGTCGGCGGCACGGGCGGGAGTCGCGCCCGCGAAGCACATCGCCAAGGCCAGCAGCAGCACGGCGGCCAGCCACCCGGCGCGCCGCAAGGCGCCGGGCCGGGTGTGGCCGTGTCGTGTTGCCGCGCAGTGCATCGGGGCCGTGAACCTCAGGTGGACTTCTCGATCAGGGCGTAAAAAAACCCGTCGGCGGCGGCACTGATGGCGTGCGCCGGCCGCTCGTCCGCATTGTCGGGCAGCGGCAGCAAGTGGCCGGGCGATGCCGGGCTAGCGGCAAGGGCGGCGCCGGGCTGGCGTTGCAAAAAAGCGTCGATCTGGTCTTGGCCTTCGGCCTTGAAGACCGAGCAGCTGCAATACAGCAACCGACCGCGGGGCGCGAGCAGCGGCCAGAGTGCATCGAGCAGGCGCGCCTGGGTCGCGGCGAGCGCCGGGATGTCGCTGGCGCGGCGCAGCCAGCGTACATCGGGGTGGCGCCGCACGATGCCGGCGGCGCTGCAGGGGGCGTCGAGCAGGATCGCGTCGAACGGGCGGCCATCCCACCAGGCGTCGGGTGTGCCGGCGTCGGCGGCGACGGTGTTCGCCGTGAGGCCGAGCCGCGTCAGCGTGTCGTGGACGCGGGTCAGGCGCGCGGGATCGCTGTCGAGCGCGAGCAGGTCGATGTCGGCGAGTTCGAGCAGGTGCGCGGTTTTGCCGCCGGGCGCGGCGCAAGCGTCGAGCACGCGCGCGCCGGGCTTCAAGCTGTCGAGCAACAGCGGTGCGGCAAGCTGTGCAGCGGCGTCTTGCACCGAGACATCGCCCTCGACGAACCCCGGCAGTTGCGTCACCGGGCACGGTTGCGCGAGCCTGACGACCTGAGCGCCGATCGCTTCTGCCTCGATGCCGGCTTGCGCGAGCCGCTCGACATAGCCCGCCGCATCGCTGCGGCGCGCGTTCACGCGCAAGGTCATCGGCGGGCGCTGGTTGTCGGCATCGAGGATCTGTTGCCAGTGCCCGGGCCAGTCGCCTTTGAGCCGATCGACCCACCAGCCCGAGTGGTTGAAACGCGCCAGCGGATCGCGCAGCGCGGCCACGACCAGCGCGTCGCGCTCGCGCAAGAAGCGCCGCAGCACCGCGTTGACGAACCCGGCGCTCTGTGGGGCGCGCGGGCGTGCCGCATCGACAGCCTGATCGACCAACGTGTGATCGGCATACGGCGCCTGACCTTGCCCGTGCCCCTGCGGCCAAAGCAGCGCGAGTGCGGTCAGCAGCAGCGCATCGACCTTCGGCGGGGGCGCCTTGGGCGCGAGCAGCGCACGCAATGCTTGCGCCGCACCGAGCCAGCGCAGCGCATGGAAACTCAGCGCCTGCGTGCCGGGCCGCGCGGCGGCCGGGCAGTTCGCCAGGGCCATGTTCAGCGACTGGCCTACGCGCACCGCCTGAATGGCGTCGGCGGTGTGGTTCAGCAGCTTGGCGAGCGGCAGTGCGTGGCTCGTGGATGCACGATCGTGGGGGTTGGCAGGGGCGTTCACCGCGCGCAGTCTACGGTTTGGTTGTAAACCACCGGCAGCCGGCGGCCCCACTGCGGTACGCTTGGCAGATGTCAAGCGATGAAAGCAGCCATGCGCGGCGAACAACCGACACCGATATTCAGAAGCGAAGAAGACTTGGGCAAGCTCGCGGCATCCGAGCGCATCCGCTACCGGCTGATGGGTGCCGACTGCCGCTTTCACGCCAATGACAACATCTCGGCCTACATCGAAGCGGGCGAGATCGACGAGTTGCGCGGCGAAGTCGAGGCCAAGATGCAAGAGGTGCTGCGCGCCCTCGTAATCGACACCGAGAGCGACCACAACACGAACGAAACCGCCAAGCGCGTCGCGAAAATGTTCCTGACCGAGGTGTTCCGCGGTCGCTACGTGCCGATGCCGGCGGTCACGGAGTTCCCGAACGCTTCACGCCTGAACGAGCTGATGATCGTCGGCCCGATCAAGGTGCGCAGCGCCTGCTCGCACCACCTGTGCCCGATCATGGGCAAGGTCTGGATCGGCATCATGCCCAACGAGCACTCGAACCTGATCGGCCTGAGTAAATACGCGCGCATCTGCGACTGGATCATGAGCCGCCCGCAGATTCAGGAAGAAGCGGTGACGATGCTGGCCAACGAATTGCAGGAACGCGTCAAGCCCGACGGCCTGGCGATCGTGATGGAAGCCGATCACTTCTGCATGCACTGGCGTGGCGTGAAAGACGACGAATCGATGATGACCAACAGCGTGATGCGCGGGGCGTTTTTGAAAGACGCGAACCTGCGGCGCGAGTTTTTGTCATTGCTCAGCAAGAAGGTTTAAGGAGTACGTGATGTTGGTCCGATTGATGTATGCGAGCCGCGCCACCGAAACCGTGCGCCCCGACACGCTGAGCGCGATCTTGAAGAAGTCGACCTCGAACAACCCTGGCGTCGGGGTGACCGGGGTGCTGTGCTTTTCGGGCACGATCTTTCTGCAGGTGCTCGAAGGCGGGCGCTCGCAGGTGAGCAAGCTCTACAACCACATCGCGCGCGATCCGCGCCACAGCGAGGTGGTGTTGCTGAGCTACGAAGAAGTCGAAGAGCGCTGCTTCGCCGGCTGGTCGATGGGCCAGGTCAACATGAACCGGCTCAACCCGGCCGTGTTGCTGAAGTATTCCGAGGCCGCGGTGCTCGACCCGTACTCGGTATCGGGCAAAGTCTCGATGGCGCTGTTCAACGAGCTGGTCGCCACTGCCGCGGTGGTCTGCTTGCCATAGTCGCGCGCGTCAAGCGGCCTTCTTGGCGGCCGCTTTCTTCGCTACCGCAGGCACCTTGGGCGGGCGCGGCTCGAACTCGAAGCTGACCTTGCCTTCCTTCTTGTCGTAGGCCAAGCGAGCCTTGAACTTGCGGCGCGTCTTGTTCGAGACGAAGCCTTCCAGCAGATCGGTCTTGCCGGTTTCGAGCAGCTTGTTCATTTGCTCGCGCGCCACCGGCTGCTGCAGGATGATCTTGCCGCTCTTGAAGTCGCAGGTCACGTTCGCACCGACCGCGTGCTCGCACACGTAGCTCGTGCCGTGCTCGTACACATGGCCCTGGTCTTTCGGGCAGACGCCGAGCGACTCTTGCGCCGAGAAGTCGATCGGCTCACCCGATTCGCCATCTTTCTTCGCGTCTTCGCCAAAGTCGAACTCGAGCTTCCAGTTCTTGATCTCGTCATCGAACGCAAGCTTGAGTTCGGCGGTGAACGGCCAGCCCGCCTTCGAGCGGAAACCCTCGAGCGGCCCGATCTTTTTGTCGGCCAGGAATTTCTCGACCTCGTCGAGCTCGAACGCCCGGCTGCCAGGAATTTTGCTGATGGAAAAACCGCAGGCTTCGGTCTTGCCTGGGATGCCGCTGCAGGCGAAGCGGCGGTAGTTTTCTTTCACGACGCCGCCACAGTTCGGGCATGCCGTTTTCAGCGTCGCGTAGTCGCCGGGGATCGTGTCGCGGTCGTATTCTTTGGCTTTTTTGACGATGCGCTCGGTCATCGCCGCGATCTCGGCCATGAAGGTCTCACGCTCGAGCTTGCCCTTCTCCATCTCGGCCAATTGGTACTCCCAGTTGCCGGTGAGTTCGGGCTTGGTCAGGTCTTCGATGCCGAGGCCGCGCAGCAGCGTCATCAGCTGGAAGGCTTT
>JANLUW010000288.1:0-9736 GCA_031363645.1 Rhizobacter sp.
CCGCAAGCGATTCTCGACATGCCCGCCGAACTCTGGCGCACGCTCGAGCTGGCCAGCGTGCTGCTGGGTTTCGATCGCGACATGTCGGCGCCACCGCCGCTGGGAAGCGATCCGGAGTGAAGTTGCGACCGCGCGGGGCCGACACAACCCCGGGGGGCCCCCGCGCTCCGGCGCGACCGCACCGCTGACGAGGCCGGCGTAGAAGTCGAACAGCGTCTCGGTGCCGGTCGACGGCGTGGCGGCCGCGTCGCAGTGGCCGGTCGCGGGGTCGCGCACCAGCATCGATTCGGTCGCGTAGTAGCGGCCGATACGCGCGAGTTCGGCCTTCGCGGCAAGCGCCGGCACCACGCGCCCGGCCGTCGCGAGCACACCGATGATCACGTCGAGCAGCCCGACCGGCACCTGGCGAAAACGCGGCGCGCGTCCGAGCAGCGCGAACAGGTGTTCGCCCTGCTCGCGCGGCGTGATCGCAGCGCCCGGCCCGCCGATCGGCAGCACGCGGTCGTGGCGGCTCGGGTCGTCGAGGCAGCCTGCAAGGTAAGCGGCGAGGTCGGCGTCGCTGATCGGTTTGCAGGCCGTCAACCGGCCGTCACCAAACAGTAGATACGGTTGCCCGCGCCTCACGCGCTCGACCTGGCCCGACAGCGATTTGAAGAAGGCGGTCGGCCGCACGATCGAATACGTCAGGCCTGATTTCACGAGCACGGCCTCGAACGCGAGCTTGGCTTGCTGAAACGCGAGCAATGGTTTTTGCACGCAGATCGCCGACAACAGCACGATCTGACTGATGCCCGCATCGCGTGCCGCGGCCAGCGCATGCACATGCGCGCGGTGGTCGATGGCCCAGGCGTCTTTCGGCGCGCCCGTGCGCGATGCCAGGCACGAGACCATGACGTCGAAGCGCTCACCGCGAAAGCCGTCGCGCACCAGCGAGGCCGGGTCGGTTACATCACCGAACCGGACCGCGGCGCCACCGAGCAGCCGCATGGTGTCGGCCTGGGCGAGCGCACCGCCGACGCCGGCACGCGGCCGCACAACGCACACGACCTCGTGGCCGCGCTCGACCAGCGCTCGCGCGGTCGCGCGGCCGATCGTGCCGGTGGCGCCGAGCATGAACACGCGGCGGGGGCGCGGTGAGCGCGTCACTGCAACGGGCGTCGAAGGCACGGTCAGGTTTTGCGCTGCGCGCCGGCTACAGCGGCGCCATGAAGTAGCGCTTCAAGCCGGCCAGAATCATCTCGACCGCGATCGCCGTCAGCACCAGACCCATCAGTTTTTCGAGTGCCGACACCACCGAGTCACCGAGCAGCCGGTGAATGCGGTCGCACAGCAGCAGCACCGCGCCTGACACCGCCATCGCGCAGGCCAGCGCGCCCACCCAGGACATCACGCGATCGGGCTGGCGCGAGGCGAGCAATAGCACCGTCGCCATCGCCGACGGCCCGGCCAGCAGTGGCACCGCGAGCGGGAAAATCATCGGCTCCTTGCCCTCCGCCACGCCGTACACGCCGCCCTCATGGCTGAAGATCATGCGGATCGCGACCATCAGCAAAATCACGCCGCCGGCCACTTCGAGCGAGCGTTCCGAGAGGCGCATCACGCGCAGGAAACCCTCGCCGAAAAACATGAACGCGAACAGCACGCCGAACGCGATGCCGACCTCGCGCGTCGCGACCCAGACGCGGCGCTCCGGCGGCACGCCGCGCATGATCGGGATGAACACCGGCAGGCTGCCGAGCGGGTCGAGCACCAGCAGCAGCAGGATGAAAGCGGAAAGAAAGCTGTGGTCCATGCGGCGCGATTGTGAAGGCGCGTTCAGGGCCCGGGCTTGCAACCCGGGTCGCGCGGCAGCGGCATGGCGTCGAGTTGGCGCTGCCATAGCGCGAGCCACGGCGCCCAGTCGTGGCCGCCATCGACCTCGAAGACACGGTCGGTCGGCAGCGCCGCAGCGAGCAACTTGTCGCTGATGACGAACCGGTCGTCGCGGCCGTAGCCGAGCCAGAGTTCCGGCCGGGCCTGCGGCATCGGACGCGTCGCGTAAGGCTGCAGCCAGCGCCAGACGATCGTGTCGATGTCGTCCGGGTCGAGCTTGCCGACAGGCGCACGCCAGGCGCGCAATCCGCCCTGTGCGTTGATCTCTTCGCTCAGCGCGCGCTTGCCAAGGTACGGCCCGAGCGCGACGACACCGGCGATACCTTGCGGTTGCGCCTCGCTGTAGATCAGCGCGCCGAACGCGCCGATCGAGATGCCGACCAGCCAGATGCGCGTGTAGCCCTGCGCCATAGCCGGCGCGATCACGTCGGCACGCAGGCGGTCGACGATGCTCTTGTCGGCGTAGTAGCCGACATGCGCGTCGACCAGCAGCAGGTCGGCCGCGATGCGGCGTTTGCGCACCGCATCGACAAAGCCTTCGTCGATGAACGCTTGCGGCCGCGAACCCGAGCCGGGCAGCATCACCAGCAGCGTGTCGGGCCGCGCAGCGCACGGCGCAGGCTGGCGCAACGCCGGGATCGGCACGGTGACCGGGCGCCACACGGTGCATCCGCCCAGCATCACGGCGAGCATGAAGGCGATTGCTCGCGGTAAGCGAACGGCGGGCAGCGGCATTCTGTTTTAAACCCCCGCGAGCACCCGCACGTGCGCAGCCACGCTGCGGGCGAGTGCGCCGAGGTTGTAGCCACCCTCCAGGCACGAGACGATGCGACCCTGCGCGTGGCGATCGGCCACGCCTTTGATGCGCTGCGTGATCCATTCGTAGTCGGCCTCGACCAGGCCGAGCTGGCCGAGGTCGTCTTCGCGGTGCGCGTCGAAGCCGGCCGAGATGAAAATCATCTGCGGCGCAAAGGCCTCGAGCCGTTCCATCCACATGGCCTCGATCATCTCGCGCACTTCACGACCCTTGGTGTAGGCCGGCACGGGCACGTTGATCATGTTGTCGCCCATCGGCACGCCGCCGCTGAACGGGTAGAGGTGATCCTGAAAGATGCTGACCATCAGCACGCGCTCGTCGCCGGCGATGATGTCTTCGGTGCCGTTGCCGTGGTGCACATCGAAGTCGACGATCGCTACGCGTTCGATGCCGCGCACGTCGAGCGCGTGGCGCGCGGCGATCGCCACGTTGTTGAAAAAGCAAAAGCCCATCGCGGCGTCGCGCGTGGCGTGGTGGCCTGGCGGGCGCACCGCGCAAAACGCGTTGGTCGCGCGGCCGTCGATGACAGCGTCTGTCGCGGCAACTGCCGCACCGGCGGCGCGCTGCACGGCCGCCCAGGTGCCGGCGTTGGCGGAGGTGTCGGGGTCGAACGCGTGGCGCGAGCCGTCGGCAGCGATGCGCAGCAGCACGTCACGCAGTTCACCGACGTAGCCGCTGTTGTGGGCGTGGGCCACGTCGGCCAGATCGACCAGCGGGGCCTCGTGGCGTTCAAGGGCCACATCGAGGCCGGTTGCGAGCAGGTAGTCGTCGATCGCGTCGAGGCGTTGTGCGCACTCGGGGTGACCGCTGCCCATGTCGTGGTCGCGGCAATCGGGATGGCTGTAGAAGGCAGTTGTCATCGGGCTTACAGCTCTTTACTTTTCGGGTAACGTGGCCGGATGGACCCACGCGCAGACACACAAACCAGCAAAGCGCTCAGCGCGCAACTGACCGCTTTGGTCGACCAGATCGGCACGATTATCGTCGGCAAGCGCGCGCAGATCGAAGACTGCGTGGTCTGCATGCTGGCCGGTGGACACTTGCTGATCGAAGACGTGCCGGGGGTGGGCAAGACGACGCTGGCGCATGCGCTCGCCGTGTCGCTCGGCCTGCACTTTTCGCGTACGCAGTTCACGGCCGACCTGATGCCTTCCGACCTGATCGGCGTCAGCGTTTACGAGCGCAGCAAAGAGGCTTTCGTGTTCCACCCCGGCCCGGTGTTTGCGCAGGTGCTGCTGGCTGACGAGATCAACCGCGCCGGGCCGAAAACGCAAAGCGCGCTGCTCGAGGCGATGGAGGAGCACCAGGTCACGGTCGAAGGCGCGACGCGTGCGCTGCCCGAGCCGTTTTTCGTGATCGCCACGCAAAATCCGAGCGACCAGTTGGGCACGTATCCGCTGCCTGAATCGCAGCTCGACCGGTTTTTGATGTGCCTCACGCTCGGCTACCCCGACCAGGCCAGCGAACGCGCGCTGCTCGCCGGCCATGACCGGCGCGAAGCGATCCACAGCTTGCGCGCGGTCATGACGCCCGAGCAACTCGTCGAGGCGCAAAAAACAGTGCAGGCCGTGCATGTGTCGGACGCGCTGCTCGACTACCTGCAGGCGCTGATCGCCGCAACACGCTCCGGCCGCTGGTTCGTCGAAGGCCTGAGCCCGCGCGCCGGCATCGGCGTGCTGCGAGCCGCCCGAGCGCGCGCGCTGCTCGGCCAGCGCGACTACGTGGCACCCGACGACGTTCAATACGTGCTGCCGCAAACCATCGCCCACCGCCTCGTGCCGGTTTCGAGCGCCGGACGCGGCCGGGTCGAGCAAGTGCGCGCGATGGTCGAGGCGGTGGCGCTGCCGTAATGGCGCCGACCACGGCCGTCCTATCGCATCGATCCCATTTTGGGTATCGTCGCTCCCAATAAGGGAATCATCGATGGCCACTCAGTCTTCCTCAGCCAACATCGTCGACGCGCTGTTCCCGCGGGTGCGCCAACGCTTGCTCGCAGCGCTTTACGGCCATCCGCAAAGAAGTTTTTACACCAACGAACTCGTGCGTCTGACGGAGTCCGGCATCGGTGGCGTGCAGCGTGAGCTGACCTCACTCGCGGCGTGCGGGCTGCTGAGTGTCAGCGCCAAGGGCAACCAAAAACACTACCAGGCCAACACCGACGTGCCGATTTACGGCGAACTGCACGCGATCGTGCGCAAGACCTTCGGTGTGGTCGACGCATTGCGCGTCGCGCTGGCGCCCTTGGCAAAGCGCATCGACCGCGCCTTCGTCTATGGTTCGATCGCCGCGGGCGAGGCCCACAGCGCCAGTGACATCGACCTGATGATCGTCGCCGAAGGCCTCGGCCTCGAAGACGTGTTCACTTCGCTTGCGCCGATCGAAGCCTCGCTCGGTCGCCGCATCAGCCCCACGCTGTACACGAAGAGCGAGTTCAACAAGCGCCGCAAAGCACGCAACCCGTTCCTGACGAAGGTACTGTCGCGACCACGCATCGCACTCATCGGCAACGACGATGGGCCAGCCTGAACTCGACAACCTGGTGCGCGTGCGCCAGCTCAAGGCCGAGCCCGGAACGCAGGCCGAGTTCGACGGCCTGTTGCGATCGGGCGCCGCGCGATTGCGCGACGCGGCAAACCAGACCTTCAGTTCGGAGACCCGCTTCGATCTTGCCTGCAACGCAGCGCATGCGCTCTCGCTCGCGGCGCTTCGCTGGCACGGTTATCGGTCCGAAAATCGGTATGTGGTGTTTCAGTGCCTGACGCACACGCTCGCCTTTGCGGCCGCGCAGTGGCGCGTACTCGATCAGGCGCATCGCAAGCGCAATTTGGCCGAATACGAAGGCGAGGTGGAGATCGACAAGGCATTGCTTGCCGCGCTGTTGCGCGTGAGCGCGCAAGTGAAGACGGCGGTGCGTGGCCTCGTCGCCGTCGCGACGCCACCGCCGTGACGGGCAACGCAAACCTCGCCAGTGGGCGAGCCGCCACCTCGCGCTTGAACCCCGCCAACTTCGCCCGCGCCCGCTTTCGCGCCTGGGTCGACGCGCGCCAGCCCCGCACCGACACGCTGTTGCTGACACAGCGCAACGTCTACATCCTGCCGACACGCGCGGGCTGGATGTTCGGGCTCACCTTGATCGTGCTGCTGCTCGCATCGATCAACTACCAGCTGAACCTGGGCTACGTGCTGACCTTTTTGCTGGCGGGCAGCGGCGTCGTTTCGATGCATCTCACGCACGCGACCCTGCGTGGCCTCACCTTGCACCTCAAACCGGTCGCGCCGGTCTTCGCTGGCGATCCGGCGGTGCTCGACATCGTGCTCACCAGCCCCGGCGCCGCGCGCTTCGGCATCGGCTTGAAGGTCTCGGGTGCGGGCGAGACCACGCTCACATGGCTCAACGTGCCGACGCTCGGGCAGGCGCACGCGCAGGTCAGCTTCGTGCCGCCGACCCGTGGGCGGCACGACACGCCGACGCTTGGCGCCGAAACACGCTTCCCGCTCGGGCTGTTTCGCGACTGGACGGTCTGGCGCCCCGCAACGCAGCTGCTTGTCTACCCGCAACCCGAGCGCCCGCCCGCCGCGCTGCCGGCGGCGCGCGCAGTGCCGGGTGGGCCGACGCAATCACGCAGCGCCGATGGCGGCGAGGTCGAAGGCGTGCGCGCGTACCGGCGCGGTGACCCACTGAAGCTGATCGCCTGGAAGAAGGCCGCGAAGACGATGGACAGCGGCGGCGATCTCGTCAGCCGCGACACCAGCGCCTCGGCGCACCAGGAGCTGTGGCTCGACTGGCAGGCCTGCGGCACGCTCGCGCCCGAAGAGCGGCTCTCACGGCTGGCCGCGTGGGCGGTCGCCGCGCACCGCGTCGGCGCCGACTACGGCCTGCGCCTGCCCGGCCTCGACATTGCACCGGCCGATGGCGACGCGCAACGCCGCCGCTGCCTCGAGGCGCTCGCACTGTGGCGCTGATCGGCCGGCTCGCGTCGGAGGTGCGCATCTCGCGGGTTTGGCCCGGCTGGAGCCACCTGCCGCGCGACGCACGCGACACGCTGTTCCTGTTGTTCGTGATCGGCTGGACAGTGCTGCCGCACGCCTCGCACTTACCCCTGTGGTGCTCGCTGCTGACGCTGGTGGTGCTGCTGTGGCGGGCGAGGCTGGCCATCGCGAATGCGCCACTGCCGGGGCGCTGGGCACTCGTCGCGGTGTTGATCGTGGCCGCAGCGCTGACCTTCTGGTCGTACAACTCGCTGCTCGGCAAAGAGCCTGGCGTGACGCTCGCGGTCGTGCTGATGGCGCTGAAAACACTCGAGCTGCGCGCGCGCCGCGATGCCTTCGTGGTGTTCTTCCTCGGTTTCTTCCTGATCCTCACGCACTTTTTGTACTCGCAGTCGTTGCCGGTCGCAGCGGCGATGCTGGTCTCGGTCTGGGGGCTGCTGACCGCGCTGGTGCTGGCCCACATGCCGGTCGGCCAGCCGAGCTTGCGCCAGGCTGCGGCGCTCTCGGCGCGCACCGCGCTGCTCGGCGCGCCGATCATGGCGTTGATGTTCGTGCTGTTCCCTCGCGTCGGGCCGCTGTGGGGTGTGCCGCAAGACGGGCAAGCGAAGACCGGGCTGTCGAACTCGATGCGCATGGGTTCGGTCTCGGAGGTCGCGCAAGACAACAGCATCGCACTGCGCATCCGCTTCGAGGGCGCGCCGCCACCGCCGCAGGCGTTGTACTTCCGCGGGCCGGTGCTGTCGCGCTTCGACGGCCTCGAGTGGCAGCCGCTGCAACCTTCGTTCGGCCCGGCCTCGGTGCCGCGACTCGACCTGCGCACCGCCGGCGCACCCCTGCGCTACGAGATGACGATCGAGCCGCTGCGGCTCACGAGCCTGCCGCTGCTCGAAGCGGCGAACAAAGCGCCTGCCATCGAGGGCTACCGCGTGGTCGGTTTGCCCGATCTGCAGTGGCGCACCGACAGGCCCTTGTACGAGCGCGTGCGCTTTAATGCCGAGGCGTTCATCGACTTTCGCCACGGCCCGGCGAGCCACGAGCTGAGCCTGCAGGACGACATCGCGCTGCCACCCGGCTACAACCCGCGCACGCTCGAATGGGCGACCGCGCTGCTGCGCCAGCCGCGCTACGCGACCGCCGAGCCGCGCGTGCTCGCGCAAGCTGTTTTGCAGCATATCCGCACAGCCGGTTTCAGCTATACGCTCGCGCCCGGCGAGTACGGCGACGAGCGCGGCCACGACGCGGTCGACGAGTTCTGGCTCGACCGGCGCGCCGGCTTTTGCGAGCACTTCGCTGCAGCCTTCGTCGTCGTGATGCGGGCGCTCGATGTGCCAGCGCGTGTCGTCACCGGGTACCAAGGCATCGACCCGTCGCCGGTCGACGGCTACTACGCCGTGCGCCAGAGTTCGGCGCATGCCTGGGCCGAGTACTGGCAGCCGGGCACCGGCTGGGTGCGCGCCGACCCAACCGCCGCGGTTGCACCCGAGCGCATCGACCGCGGGCGGCGGCTCGTGCCCGCACCCGGGCTGGTGGCCGGTGCGCTCGGTAACGTCAACCCCGAAATATTCGCGCAGTTGCGCGACGGCTGGGAAGCGCTCAACAACCGCTGGAACCAGTGGGTGCTCAACTACTCGCGCGGCCAGCAGATCGACCTGCTCAAAGAACTCGGCTTCACCTCGCCGAGCTGGGAAGATCTGGCGCTGCTGCTGATCGGCGCGTTGAGCATGTTCGCGCTCGCCGGTGCCGCGTGGGCCTGGTACGACCGCCATCGCATCGACCCGTGGACGCGCCAGATGGACCGCCTGCGCGCCGCGCTGCAACGCGCCGGCCTGAGTGCTGCGCCGCACGAGCCGCCCCGCGCGCTCGCCCACCGCGTGCGTGCGCGCCTCGGCCCACCCGGCGAGCCGCTCGCCGAACTGCTCGACACGCTGGAGCGCCAGCGCTACAGCCGCGCCACGGTCACGCGGCCCGATGCCTCGTTGACGCGCCGGTTCGTCGCCCACGCCCGTGCGTTGCGCACGCGGGGCGCGTGACTGAGCCCTCGATAATCGACCGATGCGCCGACCTGCCCTGCTCTCTGTCCTTGCCATCGCCCTCGTCAGCACCGCACTCGCACTCGCCAGCACCCAAGCACTGGCCCGCAAGAAAAAGCCCACCGCTGCGCAAGTTCGCGCCGACGGCGCGCCCGACATCGTCACCTACGGTCGGCGCGACGAAGTGATGCGCTTCGGCGCCGAGCTCGCCGAGCGCCGCGGTCTCGACCCTGCGTGGGTGCAGGCAGCACTGCAGCGCGCACGCTTTCAGCCGAGCGTGGCCAAATTCATCATGCCGGCGCCGGCGGGCACCGCGAAGAACTGGGCGGCCTACCGCAGCCGTTTCGTCGAGCCGATCCGCATCCGCGCCGGCGTGACGTTCTGGCGCGCGAACGAGAAGTGGCTCGCGCTCGCCGAAGAGCTCTACGGCGTGCCGCCCGAGATCGTCGTCGGTATCGTCGGCGTCGAGACGATCTACGGCCAGCAGATGGGCAACTTTCGCGTCATCGACGCGCTCGCCACGCTGGCATTCGACTTCCCCACCGGCCGTAAAGACCGCGCGCCGTTCTTCCGCGACGAGCTCGAGAGCTTCTTCGTGATGTGCCGTGCCGAAGGCCTCGATCCGCTGCAGCAAAAGGGCAGCTTCGCCGGCGCGATGGGCATGCCGCAATTCATGCCGTCGAGCTTCAACAAATACGCTGTCGACCTCGACGGCGACGGCCATGTCGACCTGGCGCGCAACCCGGCCGACGTGATCGGCAGCGTCGCGCACTACCTCGCCGAATTCGGCTGGCAGCGCGGGCTGCCCACGCGGTTCGACGTGGCCGTGCCGGTCGACGCCGCCGACCGCGCAGCACTGCTCGGCCCCGACATCCTGCCGACCTTCACGCCTGCCGATTTCGCAACACGTGGCGCACAACTGAGCGAGGCTGCATTCGCCGCCGACGTGCGGCTGATGGAAGCCGGCGGCATCGGCAAGCTCGCACTCGTCGAACTGCAAAACGGCCAAGTCGCGCCGAGCTACGTG
>JANLUW010000293.1:0-5575 GCA_031363645.1 Rhizobacter sp.
CCCGAGGCCGACCACCAGCATGCCGGTGATCGCGCCGCCCTTGAACGCGACATCGAGCGCCGGGCCGATGCCCTTGGTCGCAGCTTGCGCTGTGCGCACGTTGGCCTTGACCGACACGTTCATGCCGATGAAGCCACAGCCGCCAGAGAGCAAGGCGCCGAGCACGAAGCCAAAAGCGCTGAGGTGGTCGATAAACACAAAGATCAAAACCGCAAGCACGACGCCGACGATTGCGATGGTCTTGTACTGGCGCGCAAGGTAAGCGGCCGCACCTTGCTGGATCGCGCCGGAGATCTCCTGCATGCGGGCATTGCCCGCGTCCTGGCGGAGAATCCAGCTTCTCTGTACGAAGCCGTAAATCACTGCGGCAAGGCCGCAGGCCAGCGCAAAGTAGAGCGCCATTGATGTGGTGATCAAAGGGAATCCTTCCTCGTCGAGCATTGGGGGGTTCGAGGCCGACTTCGAGCGTTACGCAACCATGCAACTGTGGATGCGCTTGTCCGTGGCCCGGCTTCGAAAGGCATGCTGACAGCCGCGTCATGCCCCTAAAATCGGGGTTTCCCCGCGCATCAAAGAACCACCATGAGCCTGCAAAAAGTGACCCCCGGCGCGAAGGCGCCAGACGAGTTCAACGTCATCATCGAGATCCCGATGAACGCCGACCCAATCAAGTACGAGGTTGACAAGGCAAGCGGCGCGCTGTTCGTCGATCGCTTCATGACCACCGCGATGCACTACCCGTGCAACTACGGCTACGTGCCGCACACGCTGTCTGACGACGGTGACCCGGTCGACGTGCTCGTGATCACCCCGTTCGCACTCTCGCCCGGCGTGGTCGTCACGTGCAGGCCGATCGGTGTGCTAAAAATGGAAGACGAAGCCGGCGGCGACAGCAAGCTGCTCGCGGTGCCGATCGACAAGGTGCTGCCGATCTACACCCACTGGCAAAAGCCCGAAGACATCAACCAGATGCGCCTGAAGGCGATCCAGCACTTCTTCGAGCACTACAAAGATCTCGAACCCGGCAAGTGGGTCAAGATTCAGGGCTGGGAAGGGCCGGGGTCGGCGAAGGCCGAAATCGTTGCCGGCATCGAGGCTTACCGGAACCAAGCTGCCGTCAAGCAGTCGTAGGTGACCTTCCCGACCCGAGCCTTTTTCGATGCACCCACCGTTGCGCTCCATCTTCACCACCTGCCTGCTTGCTGTTTTATTGGCATTGACCGCAGCGCCGTCTTTCTCGCAAACCCTGCCGGGCGGCATGCGCGCCATCACGGCGGTCGAGGGGGTCGACGAGTACCGGCTGCCCAACGGCCTGCAGTTGCTGCTGATTCCCGATGACTCGAAGCCGACGACCACGGTCAACCTGACTTATCGCGTCGGTTCCCGGCACGAGAGCTACGGCGAGACCGGTATGGCGCACCTGTTGGAGCACATGCTGTTCAAGGGCACGCCCAAACACCCGAAGGCCTGGGCCGAGTTCGAGAAGCGCGGGCTCGAGGCCAACGGCTCGACCTGGTTCGACCGCACCAACTACACCGCCAAGTTCGCTGCCAACGACGTCAACCTGCAGTGGTACATCGGCTGGTTGGCCGATTCGATGATCAACAGCTACGTGGCGCGCAAGGACCTCGACACCGAGATGACCGTGGTGCGCAACGAGATGGAACGCGGTGAGAACAGCCCGAGCCGCATCCTGAGCCAGCGCACGATGGCGCTGATGTACGACTGGCACAACTACGGCCACTCGACGATCGGTGCACGCGCCGATGTCGAGAACGTCGACATTCCGCGGCTGCAAGCCTTCTATCGCCTGTACTACCAGCCCGACAATGCGACCTTGACCATCTCCGGCAAGTTCGATCCCGCGCGATTGCTTAAGCAAGTGGCCGACGCATTCGGCGCAATCCCGAAACCCGCGCGCCAGCTGCCCGTGCTCTACACGCTCGACCCGGTGCAGGACGGCGAGCGCAGCGTCACATTACAGCGCGTCGGCGGCACGCCGCTGGTGCAGGCCGGCTATCACGTTCCGGCCGGGCCGGCGAGCGACTACGCGGCGGTCGAGTTGCTGACAGTGATCCTTGGCGACACGCCCTCGGGCCGCCTCTACAAGCGATTGACGCAGAAGCAACTCGCGTCCGGCGTGAGCTCTTCCTCGTTCGCGCTCGCCGACCCGGGCGCGATGTTCGTCGACGTGCAGGTCGCGCCGGGGCAGGATGTCGACAAGGTGCGCGCCGAGTTGCTCGCCACCGTCGAATCGATCGCCCGCGAGCCGGTCACCGCCGACGAACTCGCCCGCGCCAAACTCAAGTGGCTCAAGGACTGGGAGCAGTCGTTCACCGACCCGGAGGCCGTGGGCTTCGCGATGTCGGAGTCGATCTCGCAAGGCGACTGGCGCCTGTTCTTTTTGACCCGCGACCGCGTGCGTGACGCGAAGCTGGTCGACGTGCAGCGCGTCGCCGAGCAGTACCTGCTGCCGTCGAACCGAACCCTTGGCACGTATCTTCCGACCGACAAGCCGGTGCGCGCACCGTTGCCGGCGCGGGTCGACCTCGCGCAGGCGATGAGTGAGTTCAAGCCGCAGGCGGCGGCCGCCAAGGTCGAGGCTTTCGAGGCCACACCGGCCAACATCGACGCCCGCACGCAGACCTTCGCCGTCGGCGGCGTGAAGGGCGCTTTGTTGCCCAAGGGCACGCGCGGCAACGCCGTCACGGCCGTGCTGATGCTGCAGTTCGGCGACGAGAAAAGTCTGTTCGGGCAAAACGCGTCGGCACAGGCCGTGGCGTCGCTGCTCGACAAGGGAACCAAGACGCTGAACCGCCAGCAGGTGCAGGACCGTCTCGATGCCCTCAAGACCGAGCTCGCGGTGGGCGCCTCTCCGGGCCGGGTGACGATCACTCTGCAGTCGCGGCGCGAGCATCTGCCCGCTGCCATTGAGCTCGTCGGCGATTTGCTGCGCAACCCGACGTTTCCGCCCGACACGCTCGACGAATTCAAGCGCGGCGTGCAAACCAGCATCGACCAGCAGCGCAAAGACCCCGGCCCACTGGCGCGCAACGCGCTCGACCGGCTCGGCAACCCGTACTCGCGTGGCGACGTGCGCTACAAGGCGAGCTTCGACGAACTGGCCGAAGACTATTCGGCGCTGACGATCGAGCGCGTGCGCGATTTCCATGCGCGCTTCTACGGCGCGGCCCACGGTGAGTTCTCGGCCGTCGGCGACATGAACGCGGTCGATGTCAAGGCTGCGCTGCAGACCGCGCTCGCTGGCTGGGGCCCGGGCGCGCCGTTCACGCGCGTGTCGCAGCCGCTGGTGTCGGTCAAGCCCGAGCAATTGATGATCGCTACACCCGACCGGCCGAACGCGAACATGCTGGTGCGCCTGCCGGTGCCGATGAAAGACACCGACGCCGACTATCCCGCGCTGACGATGGCCAACTACCTGCTCGGCGGCGGTGGCACGTCGCGGCTGTGGCGGCGCATTCGCGAAGGCGAGGGCCTTTCGTATGGCGTCGGCAGCCAGGTCGAGTGGAACAACATCGACCGCAACTCGATGTGGCAGGCCAGCGCGATCTTCGCGCCGCAAAACCGCGCGAAGGTCGAGACCGCGTTGCGCGAGGAATTGGCGCGCGCGCTAAAAGATGGCTTCACCGCGCAGGAGTTGACCGAGGGCAAGGCCAGCGTGCTCAACTATCGACAGCTCGGACGAGCGCAGGATGCAAGCGTCGCCAGCGCGCTGGCAAACAACCTGTACCTCGGGCGCACGTACGCGGTACAGGCAAAAGTCGACGCGGCGATCGGCGCGTTGACGCTGGATCAGGTCAACGCCGCGCTGCGCATGTATGTCAAGCCGGAAAACTTCGTGGCTGCCTACGCCGGCGACTTCAAACCTTGAACCGTCAGGCGGTCGCCTTGAACGGCCGCCGGTCGTTGAGCTCGCTGATGTAGCTAGCGACGCCGTTGCCTTCACGCTCGAGAAAGTCACCGACGGCCTGCGCGAACTGCGGGTGCGCGAGCCAGTGCGCTGACCAGGTTTGCACCGGCAGCAGGCCGCGCGCCATCTTGTGCTCGCCCTGCGCGCCACCTTCGAAACGCTGGTAGCCGTTGGCGATGCACCATGCCAGTGGCCGGTAGTAGCAGGCCTCGAAGTGCAGACACGGAATGTGTTCAACGGCGCCCCAGTAGCGGCCGAAGGCACTGCGGCGTTCAGGGTCGATGCAGATCAGCGACGCGGCGATGCGTTCGCCTTCTTTTGAGGCAACGAAAAGCAACCAGTTTTCGGGCATCGTCTTCGCCATGCGGGCGAAAAAGTCGCGCGTCAGGTAGGGCGTGGAGTGGTGTTCACGGTAGGTTTGCGCGTAGCACCGGTAGAAAAAATCCCAGTCACCATGCGTGATCTGCGCGCCTTGCAGTTCAATGAACACGACGCCCGCGTCGGTGACCTTGCGGCGCTCCTGCTGAATCTTTTTGCGCTTCTCACGCTGCAAGCTCGCCAGCAGACCAGTGAAGTCGGCATACGGTTCGGGTTCACGCTGGGTCCAGTGGAATTGCACCGTGCTGCGCATCATCCAGCCTTCGTCGCGCGCGGCTTGCTGGTCGGCTTCGTCGAGGAACAACAGGTGCGCCGACGAGAACTTCGCGTTGCGCGCGAGTTGCTGCATCGCGCGCAACAACACGCGGCGGCCCGTCTGGTCGCGCGCGAGCAGGCGCGGGCCGGGCACTGGCGTGAACGGCACCGCGTCGAGCAGCTTAGGGTAGTAGTGCAGGCCGTGGCGCTGATACGCATCGGCCCAAGCCCAGTCGAACACGTACTCGCCGTAGGAATGCTCCTTAAGGTAAAGCGGGCAGGCAGCGATCAACGCGTCGCCTTCGAACGCGGTGAGGAACTGCGGTACCCAACCGGTTTTGGCCACGGCACTGGCTGACTGGTGCAGCGCCAGCAGGTATTCATGGCGCATGAACGGCGTGCTGCTCGGCTGCGCGGCGAGCAACTCGTTCCACTGCGTGGCATCGATCGCAGCGGGGTCGTCGAAAACCCGAATGACATAATCTCTCGCGGCCTCCGAGCCCGGTTCTTGCCAAGCGTTTTCGCTGTCTGAATTCCGCGCGCGCGCGTCGAAAATTCCCACCATGTCAGCACAACCTTCGGTCAAAGTGGCCCTGGCGCAGATCAACGCCACGGTCGGTGATTTGGCGGGCAACGGTGCGCGCATCGTCGCTGCGGCGCGACGCGCTCACGCCCATGGCGCAAAGCTCGTGCTCACGCCCGAACTCGGTTTGTGCGGCTATCCGCCCGAAGATCTGCTGCTGCGCCCCGCGTTCATGCAGGCGGGCGCCGATGCGCTGGTCGATTACGCGCGCGCACTGGCCGATTTGCAGGGGTTGTTCGTGGTGGTGGGTCATCCGCATCAGTTCGGTGTTTAAGGTGATGTTAGGTCGAACTCGGTGTCGGTGCTGCAGCGGTACAACGCGGCCTCGGTGCTCAGTCAAGGTCGTGTCATCGCGGCCTATTGCAAACGCGAACTCCCGAATTACCAGGTGTTCGCCGAGCGGCGTTATTTCGCCTCCGGCCGCAAGG
>JANLUW010000312.1:0-6894 GCA_031363645.1 Rhizobacter sp.
AAGCCGGGCGGCAGCTTGAAGTTCTTGGTCGGGAGCTGGTCGACCGCCGTCGGGATCGGGAACGCCGGCACCGGCGCCATCTTCATGGCGGTGTCGGTCTTGGGCCGGCCTTTGGCCCAGCCGGGTTCAGCCTCTTGCGCCGAGACGGCAAAGGCCGAGATCAGCAGCGGAACCGCAGCCATGGCGAAAAAAAAGCGAATGCGACGCATGTGAAAGTCTCCTGTTGAAAGTGTGATGACCACTCGTGAAAAAGCACGCCTCGTTTCAGGCGGCAACCGTTTTGCGACCGACCCAAAAGGTCGCACCTTCCGGCCCGTAGCGCTCGCTGTGAGGGGTTCCGGCCGACAGTCGAAACGTTCCTCCGACCCGCAGGTGACGAGTGCGATCACCCTCGGTGAGCCACATCTCGCCCTGAACGACGATCGCTTCGGCATCGAACGGGTGCGAGTGGGTGCCGACCACGGCGTTCGGTTGCCATTCGCGCACCAATGCTTCGTCACAGCGGCACGCCAGCGCCTCGACCTGATACGCCTCGAAGCTCGGAGGAAGCGCTGCGCCGCCGTCGCGTATTCCGGCTCCCACGTAGCGATTCATGCGGCACCCTTGCGCGCGCCGCGCGGCGCGATGGCGACGATGATCGCGGCGCCGACGACGAGGCTAGCTGCAATCACATACAGACCGTTGTTGGTGCTGCCGGTGGCGTCTTTGATCCAGCCGACGGCAAAAGGGCTCACGAACCCGGCAAGATTGCCGACCGAGTTGATCAGCGCGATGCCCGCCGCGGCCGCAGCGCCGCCGAGGAATGCCGGCGGCAGCACCCAGAACTGCGCCAGACCGGTCAGGATGCCCATCGTCGCCACGGTCAGCGTCACGATCGCCCAGAGCGGCGTCTGCGGCACGAAGGTGCTGACGACGAGCGCGGCCGCGCCGACCAAGGCCGGGATCGCGATGTGCCAGCGCCGCTCACCGGTGCGGTCGGAATGACGGCTCGTCAGGATCATGCAGACCACGGCGGCCGAGTACGGAATCGCCACGAGCCAGCCGATCGTTGCCGGGCTGGAGATGCCCGACGCCTTGATCAGCGACGGTAGCCAAAAGCCGACGCCATACAGGCCCATGATGAAGCCGAAGTAGGCCGCGCACAGCACCCATACCTTGGCATTGCGGAACACACCGAGGGCAGAGTAGTCCCCGACCTTGGCGCTTTCCTGGTCGATGTTGCGTTGCAGGAGTCGCTTCTGGTCGGTGTTGAGCCAGCGCGCGTCGGCGATCCGGTCGACGAGGCAAAACATCACCACGAAGCCGAGGGCGACCGAAGGCAGTGCCTCGATGATGAACAGCCACTTCCAGCCCGCCATGCCCGCAACGCCGTTGGACGACCCGAGGATCCAGCCCGACAACGGACCGCCGATCACCCCCGCCATCGGGATGCCGGTCATGAACAACGAGGTGACCTGCGAACGGCGCGCCGACGGATACCAGTAGGTGAGATACAGGATGATGCCCGGGAAGAATCCGGCCTCGGCCACGCCGAGCAAAAAGCGCAGCACGTAGAACATCGTCGGCGTTTGCACGAACATCATGCAGCCCGAGATCAGGCCCCAGCTGATCAGGATGCGGGCGATCCAACGCCGTGCGCCGAGCTTGTGCAGCAGCAGGTTGCTCGGCACCTCGAACAAAAAATAGCCGATGAAGAAGATGCCGGCACCGAGCCCGTAGATCGACTCGCTGAACTTCAGATCGCTCAGCATCTGCAGCTTGGCAAAGCCGACGTTGACGCGATCGAGGTAAGCCGCCACGTAGCAAATAAAGAGCAGCGGCACGAGCCGCCAAGTGACGCGGGCGTAGGCGATGTCTTCGTCGCGCGCAGTGAGGGGTGCCGTGCTCAGCGGCAGGCTGGTGGCGGTCATGTCTTGTCTCCGTTGATTTTTAGGTTCACCGATCCGCGGCCCGCGCGCGGTCAATGGTCTTGCGTGGGCGCCTACTCGAACATGTCGGGCTGCGTTTTCGAGAGTTGGTCGTAGATCGTCTGGAAGTGCAGCCAACCGATGTATTCGCTACCAACGTGCTCGCGGCTGTAGCGCGAGCGATCGGGCGGGATGAGCTTGGGCGTAAGGCCGGTCGCGTCGATCAGCAATTGCTGTTGGCAGCAGCGCTCGAGCGCGATGAACCAGAATGCCGCGGCCTCGATGCTGTGGCGGCTCGCGGTCAGCAAGCCGTGGTTTTGGTGGATGGCGGCCTTGGCGCCCTTGAACGCGTTGGCGACCTTGTTCCCGCCCTCGACCTCGACAGCGACTTGTCCGGCCTCGTCGCCGATCAGCACATGGTCTTCGAAGAAGGCTGCGGCGTCTTGCGTGATCGGTTCGAGCTTCTTGCCGAGCGCCGCGAACGCGGTGCCGTAGACCGTGTGCGCGTGGCACATCGCGAGGATGTCGGGGTGCGCTTCGTGCACGGCGGCATGCAGCACGAACCCGGCGCGATTGACCGCGTACTCACCTTCGACAACCTGGCCGTCGTGATCGACCAGGATCAAGTTGGACACCCTGACCTGGCTGAAGTGAACGCACATCGGGTTGGTCCAGTACAGCGCGGGGTGCTCCGGATCGCGGACTGTCAAATGGCCGGCGAAGCCGTAGTCGAAGCCCTGCTGGTCGAACGCGCGGCACGCCGCCACGAGCCGCTCCTTGCGGTGCTTGCGCTCTTCGGCAAGCGTCGCGAAGGTCGGCAGTTTCGGAAACTTCAAGCCGGCCTGATTCGGTTGGTAGACCGAAATGCGCTTGGCATTGTTGAGCATGGCTTTTATCGCCCTACGTGGATTTGGCGACCGAATCATCAACAGGCGAGGAGCCGTTGACAAACGACGAGTTTTCCTCGATACATGAGTTGATTTCATCTATCAGTTTTTATCCATCAGCTTTCATCCACCAGCCTCACCTCACAGCCCATGCGCCAACTCCCTTCATTCCCCGCCTTGCGTGCCTTCGAATGCGCGGCGCGCCTCGGCAGCTTCGCCGCGGCAGGCGGCGAATTGCATCAAACGCCATCGGCGATCAGCCACCAGGTGCGCGCGCTGGAGGCGTGGTTCGAGCGACCGCTGTTCCTGCGCTCGGTTCGGCGCGTCACGCTGACGGCCGACGGCGAGCGCCTGCTCGGCGAACTCTCAGCGGCATTCGACCAAATCGAAGATGCGTGCACCGCGCTGCGGCCGAGCGCGGCGCGCACCGGCCTGTCGGTTCACTGCGCACCGAGCTTTGCGAGCAAGTGGTTGGGCCCACGTTTGGCGCGCCTCATGCAAGCCCACGCCGAGATCACGATCCGGCTCACATCGGGTGCCGAGCCGGTCGATTTGAAATCGCAGACCGACATCGACATCGACATCACGTACGGCGCGCCGCCGCCCCGTGCGGGCGTGATCGTCGAGTCGCTCGGCAGTGAACGAACGCTGCCGCTGGCGGCCCCGCGACTCTTCAACGGCGAGTTGCCAACGCGGCCGCGCGACCTCGCGCGGTTCACGCTGATCGACTCCAAGCTCAACCCCGTGCAATGGGCCGACTGGTTCAAGCACAACGGGCTGGCGCTGCCACCGGCCGCACGGCCATCGTTCGACCGAGGCTCATTGGCCGTGGCAGCCGCCGCCGACGGGCTCGGCATCGCGCTCGAAACGAGCCGGTTTGCCGAACCGGAACTCGCGCGCGGCGAATTGATTGCGATCGATGGCCCGGCGTTCAAACGAGTCGAGCGTGCGACCCATTTCCTTTGCTATAGGAAGGCGAACGACGAGCGTGCGCCGATCGTCGCCTTCAAAGCGTGGCTGGCCGCCGAGCTCGTGCGTACCTGAAAGCGACTTCGGCAAAGCTGCGCGGGTGCTCGAGAGTCCGACGTGATTCACGAATCTCGTCACTCGTTACTGCCTGTACGAATTCAACGACAAGTTTTGTTGAACTTCTGTCCAAATGGACAAAAGCGGGGTGGAACGTTCGTTGCAATTTGCGTACGCCACCGCTCCTGTCGCCACGCGCCGCGAAGCCCTGGCCACCAGTCACCCGAAGCGTTCGATTTTTGAGCCTTGCCATGTCCGCTGAAGTTCACAACTCACCCGAAGAAACCATGACCTTGCCTGCCCCAATGCGCTCGTGACCAGCCGCCAACTTTTTTCGACCGACACGGATTCGCAACGCCGCGGCACTTGCCACGCTGTCCGCTTGCTTTGTCGCGTGTGGTGGCGGATCGGGCCCGAGCGCTGCGGTCGACACTGCCGCGGCGGGCGCCGCGACGAGCGCACCGGCAACGCCGACCGCACCGGGCTCGACAACTTCGGCCTTCGGCCTCGATGGCTTCAACCAGTGCGGCTCCGACGGCGGCTCGGTCACGCTCGGCGTCAAAACCCATTTGGCCTACGGCAACAACAACGCGTTCGTCTCCCTGTTCAACCAGACCGGCAAGGTCGTGCTCGACGCCACCACGTTCGGCAACGACCCGATCTTCGGCACCAGCAAACTCGTCTATTGCAAACCGGTGGTCGACGGTGCGGACGCGGTGACGTTTGCCGCCGCGCTGGCCAAGATCAAACGCCACATCACCGGTGATGCGGTGCACGACGCCGCGCAGATCAACCTGCAGGCCGGCCTGCTCGCCGCATCGATGTTCACGCTCGTCGACAGCGAGGCAACGCTTGCCGAAGCGCTCGCGGTCGTCGAGGCGTACGAGAAAAAAGAGGGCACGTTCTTCATCGGTGCGAAGACCAAGGGCGGCTTCCCCAACAAGCCCGGCGCGCTCGACGGCCTGGAGCTCGCGCGCGCGGTATTCACGTTGCAGCAAGGCATTCACGACCAGGCGTTCACGCCCGCCGCCTTCGCGAAGCACCGTGCGCTGCTGGGCGGCAAAAAGTTCAACACCGCGGATTTCTTTCCGGGCAGGGTGAAGCTGGCGGCCGACCCGAGCAAGACCTATGTCGCCAAGATCAAGGCCTCGATGCCCATCTATTACGACGACCGAGGTCGCGAACCCGTTCGGTGGCGGCATCTACATCAACACGCCGTACCTGGCCGATGCCGGCATCGTCGACGTGCAGATCAAGAACGCAGTGCCGGCACCGTTCTTCTCGGCGACCGCGCACAACAAGACGACGCTCGCCGAGTAGGTCGCCACGCAACGCAACAACCCGGCGCCGTGGGCCGATTTCGAGACCGATAAGTTCATGATGCAGGTGCCGACCGGCTTCATCTACAACTACGCTGACCCGGTCGAGCTGATGCGGCACTGGGACATGCGGCTCGACGCCGTCTCCGACCTGATTGGCCAGCCGCTGGTGCGCAACAACGCCATCCTGTACCTGCAGATCGACACCGACATCATGTTCAGCGGCTACGGCATCGGCTACCCCGCGATCAACAACACCTTCGACCCGAACGCCGCGACCGACGGCAACCAGAAGGCCTGGTACCTCAACGCCAGCAGCGACTTCTGGGAGACCGAGTTCCACGAGCTCGGCCACGCGCAGCCGTTCACCAACTTCCCCGGCGAAGGCGAGGCCGAGGTCAACCTGCTGGCCGCCGCGGTCTGGAACCGCAAGTACGGCATGGACCTCGATCTGGCGTTCGGCAAGTCGTTCCTCAACCTCGCCCAGATCAGCCGCGAACAGGCCGCGCTCGACTGGATGGTGACGCCGAACTTTCGTGCTGGCAAGCCGATGGACATTTCGAACACGACCAAAGACGAGGTGCGCTACCAGCACCGCGGCTATGCCAAGTACGTCGAAGTGGCGGCACTGTTCGGCTGGAGCGCGCTCGACAAGTTCTACCTGCAGGAGAACCTGGACTTCATCACGCCGGTCGCGAGCGACGGCCTGAGCGAGATCGACAGCCGCATCCTCAAGATGTCGAAGGCCGCAGGTGCCGACCTGACGCCGTTGATCCACTTCTGGGGCGTGCAGCCGGTCGACGGCGCGCTGCTCGCCAAGGCAATGAGCGCCGCGGGGTTGAAGCCCTCGGCCGCGATCTACGACCGCCTGGTCAAGTACCAGTCGATCATCCCGCTCGACAACGCCGCGTTCACCGCACATGCCAAGGTGCTCCTCGGCAAAAGCGTGATCACGGCCGGCGCGAGCCCGGACTACGGCGAGGGCTGGTACTTCGACTGGCTGCCGCAGTACGGCGTGTCGCACGGCAAGGCGGCGCAGGTGGCGATGGCGATGGCGATGGCGGGCATCCTGCAGAAATACTTTCCGGGTGGACGGCCTTGAGCGCGAGGCTGCACCCGAGCAACGCCATGCACCCCACTCCAATGCGCTGTCGAACCATCTCGTGGGCATCGAACGGGCAAAGGCGGTTCGCACCGATCTTCGGTTCAGTCTTCTTGTTCACCCTCTTGCCGCTGGCCGGTTGCGGCGGCGCCGACAGCGGATCGGCACCGGCCATCACGGCACAGCCTGCTGGCATCACGGTGGCGGAGCGGCAGTCTGCGTCCTTCAGCGTGACGGCCTTGGGCACGGCACCGCTGATTTACGCGTGGCGTCGCAACGGTACGCCGATCGCCGGGGCCACGTCGGCAACGCTGACCATGACGTCGGCGCTGGCGGCCGATCACGGCGCCCGGTTCTCGGCCGTGGTGAACAACAGTGCCGGCTCGGTGACCAGCGCCGAAGCAGTCTTGACCGAAGAGCTGCCGATGTTCTTGCTCGCTGGGCAATCCAACACGGAAGGCAACGTCGACACGGCGCTGTTCCAAATGCTCCTCGCCGACCTGGCGAGCGCCGCGAACACGGACACCAAGGCGCGGCTGGCAGAGCGCATTCGCACGGAACGCCGCGGGCGTTTCGCCGCTGTTCGTCTCATCGCTCTCAACCAAATGCGGCAACGCGTTCGGCCCCGAACTGGTGTTTGGTCAGGCCTTGAG
>JANLUW010000318.1:0-8431 GCA_031363645.1 Rhizobacter sp.
GGTCACGCTGAACCAGCTCACCTTCGGCGACAGGATCGAATCGAAAGACGCGACCAAATTGCCGGTGCGGCTGGCCGTCGCGTTGCTCAAAGACCGCAACGGTGTGATCGACATCAACCTGCCGGTCAGCGGCAGCGTCAACGACCCGAAGTTCAGCGTCGGCGGCATCATCTGGCAGGTCATCGTCAACCTGCTGACGCGGTCCATCACCGCGCCGTTCGCGTTGCTCGCTGGTGGTGGCGGCGGCGGCGATGACCTCAGCGTCGTCGAGTTCAAGCCTGGCACCGCGCAACTGCTGCCCTCGGCCGCGGCCGCGATCGACAAGGTCGCGAAGGCATTGACCGATCGCCCGACGCTGAAGATGACACTCACCGGCGCTGCGGCGCCAAGCTCGGAGCGCGATGCCTTCCAGAGCGCGGCGCTCGACGCGCGGCTTGTCGCCGAACAGCGCCGCGATGCGCTGCGCGCAGGCGGCCCTGCCACGCCAGCGAGCGCGCCCGTCACGCTGGGCGCCGACGAGCACGCGCGCTTGCTCGAGCAGGTCTACAAAGACACCGACCTGCCGGACAAACCGCGCAACCCGATCGGCTTCGCGAAGGACATTCCCGGCCCCGAGATGGAGGCGTTGTTGAAAGCGCGCGCGCCGGTCACCGAAGAGGCGATGCGCGAACTCGCGCTGCAGCGCGGCATCGCGGTACGCGACGCGCTGCTGGCCAAAGGGCTGACGAGCGACCGGCTGTTCCTCGCCGCGCCGAAAGTTCGTGCTGCCGCTGAAGCCGACGCCGCCTGGACCCCACGCGTGCAGCTCGCGCTCACTGTGAACTGAAACCGAGCTGATTGATTTGCGGGCGGCCGGCGCCATGTACGCCGAGTCGCGTAGCGGCGACGCATCCACTTTGGAGAAATAAATGACAACCAGCATCGACACCATCACCCTCGGCGGCGGCTGCTTCTGGTGCACCGAGGCCGTTTACGAACGCGTCAAGGGCGTCGTCGGCGTCGAATCGGGCTACAGCAACGGCCATGTCATGACCCCGAGCTACGAGCAGGTCTGCACCGGCACGACCGGGCACAACGAGGTCGTGCGCGTCGCGTTCGACACCGCGCAAATCACGCTGCGTGAAGTCCTCGAAATCTTCTTCGTGATCCACGATCCGACCACGCTGAACCGGCAGGGCAACGACACCGGCACGCAGTACCGATCGGGCATCTACTTTCATAACGCTGCACAGGAAGCGACCGCGCGCGAGGTGCTCGCCGAGGTCGACGAATTGCACAAAGGCCGGGCCGTGACCGAGGTGCTGCCCGAGCAAAACTGGTCGCGCGCCGAGGACTACCACCAGCACTACTTCGTGAACCACCCGAACCAAGGCTATTGCGCGATGGTGGTCGCACCCAAGGTCGAGAAGTTTCGCAAGACCTTCGCCGCGCGCGTGGCGCCGGGCTGACCCGACCTTGCCGCCGGCGTCACGGTGTCAGGGCGCGAGGCGCTCGCGCAGCCAGGTGTCGGCGTCGAGCCGGTAGCGCAAGCGGTCGTGCAGACGCGATTTGCGGCCCTGCCAAAACTCGAACGTATCGGGCACCAGCCGGTAGCCGCCCCAGTGAGGTGGGCGCGGTGGCTGCAACAAAAACTTGGCGCCGAAGGTCGCCGCGTTGGCGACAAGCACCGCGCGCGACGCGATCACCTCGCTTTGCGGTGACGCCCATGCGCCGATGCGCGAAGCGAGCGGCCGCGAGGCGTAGTACACGTCGGCCTCCTCGGCCGCAATCTTCTCGACACGCCCTTCGATGCGCACCACCCTCTCCATCTCGACCCAATGAAACTGCAGCGCCGCGCAGCCGTTGCCGGCCAGCTCGCGCCCCTTGCGGCTCTCGAAGTTGGTGTACCAGACCATGCCGCGCGCGTCGAAGCCTTTGAGCAGCACGATGCGGGTCGACGGCCGGCCGTTCGCGCCGACGGTCGCGAGCGTCATCGCGGTCGGTTCGGGAATCTGGCCATCGATCGCCTGCTGCAGCCACAGGCCGAACTGCGCGACCGGGTCGGCGAGCGAGGCCGACTCGTCGAGTTCGGCGCGCTCGTAGCTCTTGCGGATGTCGGCGATGTTGTCCATTGGCGCAAGTATAGAAAGGGTACGGGGAATGCCTTAGGTAGACGCACGACTACCTCAAACACGCTGCGCCTTTCATTCTCGGCGGGTTCGTAGAAAACTCAACGACAACGGGAGAGAGCCGATGGGCGGGCAGCCTGCAGTGATCGTGCTGGCAGCGGGCAAGGGGTCGAGGTTTCTCGGTGTCGACCACAAGCTCGTCCAAATCCTGGCGGGATCGACCGTGCTCGGCTGCACGCTGCAACATGCGATCGCGAGCCAGCTTCAAGTCGTCGTCGTGACGACCGAGGCGCTTGCCGAAGAAGCCTGCCGCAGCGTTGCTGCGCGCGATGTGATCGTGCTGCCCGAAGTCGGTGCGCCGGGCCAAAACGGTTTGGGCATGGGCTTTTCGATCAGCGCCGGCGTCAACGCACTGCCCGACGCCGCGGGCTGGTTGGTCCTGCCCGGCGACATGCCGCGGGTGCAGCCGGTCACGTTGCAAAAGGTCGCGCGGCAGCTCGAACACCACGCGGTCGCGTATGCGCAATACAAGGGCCGGCGCGGGCATCCGGTCGGCTTCTCGCCCGAGTTGTACGCCGAGCTGAGTGTGCTCAGCGGCGACGAAGGGGCGAAGCGGCTGATCGCACGTTACCCGTCGTTCGGCCTCGAGGTCGACGATGCGGGGGTGCTGGTCGATGTCGACACGCTCGCCGATCTCGAAGGTGTGCGCCGCACCGCGCCGAGCGCGGCTACGCCGGTGCCGCGCTGGTAGCGCGCTGGTAGTGCGCTGACAGCGCGCTGGTTGTTCGCTGGTAGTGCGCGCTCTCGTCGCGGCTCACACCAGCCCGTGCTGCCGCGCGAGCGCGACGAGCCGCTCGACGTCGCGGTCGCGAATGCCGCAGCCGCGCAGTGAGTGCGCGGTTTCCAACAAGTAGTCGAGCGTGCTGCCGAAGCGGCCTGCGGCGCAGCGCAACAGGCCGATCAACTCCGCATCGGCCAGCGGCCCGGTGTGCGCCGGGCTGCTGCGGCTCAGCGTGAAGGCGAGGGCGCGCACCGTGCCCTGCGTGGTGCGGCACGTGAGCCATTTCGGGTCGTACACGCCGGTGGGCATCTCGCGCGCCCACAACCGCTCCAGCTCTGCACCGGCGCGCGCCCGACCGATCCGATACGCCATGCCGCGGCACGAGCCACCGGGCACGAGTGCGAACACCAGACCCGGGCATTCCGGCGTGCCGCGGTTCACGCGCGAGCGCATCTCGAGCGCCCGATGCCAGCCGTGCACGACGGCCGGCCGCTGCTCGTCGGCATCGAACTCGGGGCGCCAGATCAGCGAGGCGTAGCCGAAGACCCACAGGTCTTGCTCGCCACCCCAGGTGCGCACCGCGTCGGTCAGCATCGATTGCGGGTCGCGCAGGTGCAGGGCCGAATAGGGGGAGGTCATGCCCCACTCTAAAATGGAAACCTCACCCGCGGAGTCTGGAATGAACGATCAAAACGACGAAAGTCAAAATTACGCACTGATGGTGCTGGCCGGTGTGGTGGTGTTGGTGATTGCCGGCGTTCTCGGACTGGCCATTTACAAGGGGCAGGCCGGCGCTGCGAAAGACCGGCCTGCGGTGGTTGGCAGCACGACGAGCAATGCGGCCGCCACGCGCCTCATCGCCGGTGAACCCGACGGTCGCATCTACTTCGAACTCGGCTCGGATGCGCTGCCGCCGCGGTCGTCGGAGGTGCTCGTCGAGGTCGCCGACGCGGCGCGCATGCAAGCCGACAAGGTCGTGCTGATCTCGGGCTTTCACGACGCCAGTGGCGATGCCGCGACCAACGCCGAGCTCGCGAAGAAACGTGCGCTGGCCGTACGCCATGCGCTCGAAGCCAACGGTGTCGCACCCGACCACCTCGTGATGGACAAGCCGTTGGTCACCGCGGGCGGTGCCGATGCGCGCGAGGCGCGCCGCGTCGAGATTCGCTTGCGCTGAGCTGCCGAATGATTTGACGATGTAACTCGGTTACTGGAAAATCGAAAAATCGGTTACGACCAGGAGCCTGCCATGAAGCCAGCCGTTGTCGAAGTCACCCGGCGCATCGTCGAACGCAGCGCATCAACGCGATCCGCATACCTCGCACAAGTCGATGCCGCGATCAACCGCCCGCGCGGTGCGGACCGCATGGGTTGCGCGAACGTCGCGCACGCTTTCGCAGCGCTGCCCGGGCACGACAAGCTGCGCATCGTCGCCGAGCGCGCGCCGAACCTGGCGGTCGTGACCGCGTACAACGACATGCTCTCGGCACATCAGCCGTACGAAAGTTTCCCGGCGCTGATTCGCGACGAGGCCAACAAGCTCGGTGCCAGCGTGCAGGTCGCCGGTGGCGTGCCGGCGATGTGCGACGGCGTGACCCAAGGGTTGCCCGGCATGGAGCTCAGCCTGTTCTCGCGCGACGCGATCGCGATGGCCACCGCGATCGCGCTGACCCACGATGTGTTCGACGGTGCGCTGCTGCTCGGCGTGTGCGACAAGATCGTGCCGGGCCTGTTGATCGGCGCGCTGCACTTCGGGCATTTGCCGTGCGTGTTCGTGCCGGCCGGGCCGATGAGCACCGGCCTCTCGAACACCGACAAAACAAAAGTGCGCGAGCAGTTCGCGCAAGGCCTGGTCGGCCGCGATGAGTTGCTGCGCGCCGAATCGGCCGCTTACCACGGCGCCGGCACCTGCACCTTCTATGGCACCGCCAACAGCAACCAGATGCTGCTCGAAGCGATGGGCCTGCACGTGCCCGGCGCCGCGTTCATCCACCCGCACGCCGAGCTGCGCGAGGCGCTGACGCGCGAGTCGGTGCGCACCTTGCTCGGCATCGTCGATCGCGACAACTTCATGCCGATCGGCAAACTGGTCGACGAGCGCGTGATCGTCAATGCGATGGTCGCGTTGCTCGCGACCGGCGGCTCGACGAATCACCTGATCCACTGGGTCGCGGTGGCTCGCGCCGCCGGCATCCTGATCGACTGGACCGACTTCGCCGACCTCTCGCACACCACGCCGCTGCTGGCGCGCGTGTACCCGAACGGCACGGCCGACGTGAACCAGTTTCAAGCGGCAGGCGGGCCGGGCTTCGTGATCCGTGAGTTGATCGACAGCGGCACGATGCACAGCGATGTGAACACGGTCGTGCCCGGCGGCTTGCGCGAATACGGCAAGGTGCCCACGTCGAATGGCGAGAAGCAACTGCGCTGGCGCGATTTGCCGGCCACGCCGATCGACGCCGCGATCGTGCGCACGGCCACCGCGCCGTTCGGCGAAGAAGGCGGCCTGAAGTTGTTGACTGGCAATTTGGGCCGCGCGGTGATCAAGGTCTCGGCCGTGCCCGAAGACCGGCACATCGTCGAGGCGCCCGCGCTGCTGTTCGACACGCAGGAGGCCTTGCTCGCTGCCTTCGAGGCCGGCGGACTCGAACGCGATTTCGTCGCCGTCGTGCGCTTTCAGGGGCCGGCCGCCTGCGGTATGCCCGAGCTGCACAAGCTGACCACGCCGCTGGCGGTGCTGCAGGGCCGGGGCTTTCGCGTCGCACTCGTCACCGACGGGCGCATGAGTGGCGCCTCGGGCAAGGTGCCGGCTGCGATCCATGCGAGCCCGGAGGTGATGCACGGCGGTCCGCTCGGCAAGGTGCGCAACGGCGACGTGATCCGGCTCGATGCGGTGGCCGGCACGCTCGCTGCGTTGGTCGACGACGCCACCTGGGCCGCGCGCGAACAGGCCGTGCTGTCCGAAGCGAACGCGCACGCCAACGGCCACGGCCTCGGCCGCGAACTCTTCGCCGGGATGCGGCGCAATGTGCTCAGCGCGGAGCAGGGCGCCTGCTCCTGGCTCTGACCAGAACGCCGTCTTCTCAACAGGAACCCACGCCATGAACAACACACTCGAACTCGTCCAATACGGCCCGGTGATTCCGGTCATCGTGATCAACCGGATCGAAGACGCAGTGCCGATGGCGCAGGCGCTCGTCGACGGCGGCGTGCGCGTGTTGGAGGTGACCTTGCGCACGTCGATCGCATTGCAGTGCATGGCCGCGATCGCCAAGGCCGTGCCCGAGGCGATCCTCGGCGCCGGCACCGTGCGCAGCGCCGCCGACGCGCAGGCCGCCAAAGACGCGGGCTGCACGTTTGCCGTGAGCCCCGGCTACACCCCCACCATCGGCAACGCCTGCCGCGCGATCGGCCTGCCGCTCTTGCCCGGCACCGCGACCGGCAGCGAGGTGATGCAGGCCAACGCCGACGGCTACTTTTTCCTGAAGTTTTTCCCCGCGATGCAGGCCGGTGGGATCGCGATGCTGAAAGCACTCGCCGGGCCGTTCAGCGACGTCGTGTTCTGCCCCACCGGCGGCATTTCGCTCGCGACCGCGCCCGATTTTCTGGCGCTGCCGAACGTGAAGGTCTGCGGTGGTTCGTGGCTGACGCCGGCCGACGCGGTGGCCGCGAAAGACTGGGCGCGGATCACGGCATTGGCGCGTGAGGCAAGCGCGCTGCGCTAGTCGGCTAAGCGGCCTGCGCGTGCAGCGTGACGCCCGAGGTCTTCGCCACTTTCAAGACGGTAGCAAAGCTCTGAGTCCCATCGGCGCTGAGTGCGCGGTACAAGCTCTCCCGGCTCAAACCGGCATCCTTCGCGACCTGGGTCATGCCCTTGGCTCGCGCGATATCGCCAAGCGCTCTGGCAATGCCCGACGCGTCGTCGGGCGCCCCTTCGAGCCACGCATCGAGGTACGCCGCCATCTCTTTCGGCGTGCGCAGATGTTCGGCCACATCGTACGAAGATGCCTTCGTCACGGTTGATTTTTTCACTGCGGTCTTGGGCATGAATCGCTACTCCTGAAAGTTCCTGGACAACCGGGTCGCCTTCGCGATGTCTTTTTGCTGCGTTGATTTGTCGCCGCCTGCGAGAAGTCACGGTTTTCGGTCGACGATCGCCGCGCGACCCAACCGGATCGGACCGCCCTCGCTCGTCGCATCCACCTCTTCGCCGCGGCGTGTCACACGAAGCAGGCCGCGTGCAGCCAGCGCGGCCGCAACGCTTCTGACTCTCGGCATCGCCGCGCGCCACTCGGACTCTTGCAGATGAATTGCCCGAGCGACCTCGGAGGGGCAAATCGTGGCGTCGCCACGGCGCCGATCGAGCAAAGCGAAGATGGCTTCGGCGATCGCAGAGTCAGAGTCCGGTCTTGTCATGGACTGCACTTTATGGCGTGCGACGGCAACCGACGCGTTCGCCAGCGCTGCTATACGAGTTGTCCGACCTGTCTACTCAAGCCTGTGCGACCCCAGCCGCGGGCCGCGCCTGCAACCTGATCATCATCACCGCCGCTGCCGCCACCAGGCACGCCGCACCCGCTGCGAACAGCGCGGGGTTGTAGGTCAACAGCAAGGTGCGTGCGAGGCCTGCGCCATAGGCCGCGGTGGCGGCGCCGAGTTGGTGCGCGGCGAAGATCCAGCCGAAGACCATGCCGGCCTTCTCCTTGCCGAACTCCTGCGCAGCGAGCTTGACGGTGGGCGGCACGGTCGCGATCCAGTCGAGGCCGTAGAACATCGCGAAGATCGACAGGCCGTACAAAGTGAAGGTCGAGAACGGCAGCCAGAACAGCGAAAGGCCGCGCAGGCCGTAGTACCAGAACAGCAGCTTGCGGTTGTCGTAGCGGTCCGAGAGGTAGCCCGAGAGCGTGGTGCCGACGAGGTCGAACGCGCCCATCATCGCAAGCACCGAGGCGGCCGGCACCGCGCTCAGGCCTTGGTCACCGCAGAGCGAGATGAAGTGCGTTTGCAGCAGGCCGTTGGTGCTCAGGCCGCAAATGAAGAAGGTGCCGGCGAGTATCCAGAACGTGCGGTTGCGCGAGACCGCGGCGAGCACCTGGAACGGACCGAGGAAGTTGAGCCGAGTCGCGCGCACCGGCGCCGCCTCGATCGGCCCGCCCTCGGGCTCGCCGAATGCCCGCAGGCCGATGCTGCCCGGGTGGTCGCGCATGAACAACGTGGCGAGCAGCGCGATCACCACAGAGGCGCCGAACACCGGGATCACGGCGTAGCGCCAGCCGAGTGCCTCGATCATCCAGGCAGCGACCGGCAAGAAGATCAATTGGCCGGTCGCCGTGCTCGCCGCGAACAAGCCGACGATCAGCCCGCGGTTCGACGTGAACCAGCGGTTCGCGTCCATCGCGCCGAGCTCCAGCGCGGTCAGCCCGGTGCCGCAGCCGAGCACCAGGCCCCACAGCAGGAACAACTGCCACAGTTGCGTCACCTGCGTGGCGAGCGCCATCGCAAAGGCGATCAGGGTGGCCGCGCTGACCATCACCCGGCGAAG
>JANLUW010000320.1:0-5876 GCA_031363645.1 Rhizobacter sp.
CCCGAATAAATGCCTTCGGGCAGACGTGGCGCATTCGCTTTCTTCCACGCGGGATCGAAATACTTGCCCGCATAGCCACCGGCCTCGGCCAAAAAGTCCGCATGCACCTCCCAGTACTCACGCGGCACGAAGCGCCGGATCTGCTCCTCGCGCTCGACCACGATCGACAGCGTCGGCGTCTGCACGCGGCCCACGGTGGTGAGGAAGAAGCCGCCGTCGCGCGAGTTGAACGCCGTCATCGCACGCGTGCCGTTGATGCCGACGAGCCAGTCGGCCTCCGAGCGGCAGCGTGCCGCGTCGGCCAGCGGCAGCATCTGCTTGTCGGTGCGCAGGTGATCGAAGCCGTCGCGGATCGCGGCCGGCGTCATGCTCTGCAGCCACAGGCGCCGCACCGGGTGCTTGCTCTTGCTGTGCTGCTGGATCAGCCGAAAAATCAGCTCGCCCTCGCGGCCGGCGTCGCAGGCGTTGATCAGCTCGCTCACGTCTTTGCGCTTGACGAGTTTCAGAATAGCCCCGAGCCGCCCCTTGCTCTTGTCGATCGGGTTCAGGTCGAAATGCGGCGGGATCACCGGCAGGTTCGCGAAGCTCCACTTGCCGCGCTTCACGTCGAATTCTTCCGGTGCCTTGATCTCGAGCAGGTGGCCCACCGCCGACGTGACGAGGTAGCCATCGCTCTCGAAGTACTCGTCGTGCTTGTCGAA
This sequence comes from Rhizobacter sp., assembly GCA_031363645.1. Taxonomy (GTDB): domain Bacteria; phylum Pseudomonadota; class Gammaproteobacteria; order Burkholderiales; family Burkholderiaceae_C; genus LMDS01. The sequence continues at coordinate 702 of JANLUW010000320.1, forward strand.
CTTGCCGGCCGTGGGCGTCAACGCGCGCACGATGTCTTGGGCCACGGATGGCTTCTCGGCAATGATCAGTGACTTGGTCATGTTTGTTCTCGGGTTCGCGCGAATCCGCGCCACGCATCAATACAATCCGGACGTCTCGCGCGCTTGCACACGCGCACGCACACGGGCACGCACCCACGCGCGCGCCCCCATGAATTCAATGTACATAAAGAATCCGATGACGCAAGACAGCGCCGCCAGCACCCCCGGTTCCTTGTCGGCCGCCACGAAGGTCGCACGGCCCGGCAAGCCGAGCAAGCGCATCCAGGTGCGCAAGTCGGGCGTGCATGGCAAGGGCGTGTTCAGCGCAGCCAAGCTCGAGAAGGGCGAGGTGCTGATCGAGTATTTGGGCGAAGTCATCACGTGGAAAGAAGCGCTGCGCCGCCACCCGCACGACCCGAAAGACCCCGACCACACGTTCTACTTTCACATCGACGACAAGCATGTGATCGACGCGAAATTCGGCGGCAACATCGCGCGCTGGATCAACCACGCCTGCACGCCGAACTGCGAGGCCGACGAAGTCGACGGCCGCATCTTCATCAAGGCGTTGCGTGCGATCAAGCCCGACACCGAGCTGTTCTACGACTACGGCCTGATCATCGACGAGCCGTACACGAAGAAGCTCAAGAAGCAGTTCGAGTGCCGCTGCGGCACCCCAGGTTGCCGCGGCACCATGCTCGCGCCGAAGAAGCGCTGAGCGCCCGAAATTCGGCGCGCGCGAACGATGCCCGCTCAACCCGCCATCCACTGGGGCGCCGAGGCGCTGTGGGAACGACTCGCGCCACTGCTGCCGGGCTTGAGCGTCGAGGTCGTGCACCGGCTGGCCTCGACCAACACCGCACTGCTCGAACGTGCCCGTGCCGCGCCGGATGTCGATGTCGATGCCAATGCCGATGCCCGCGACGCTGGCGTGATCGTGCGCCGCAGCGTCGAGAGCGGCGCGTTCGGCCGCCGCGCGATCGACCTCCAGCCGTGCCTGTTGGTGGCCGAACACCAAAGTGGCGGCCGCGGTCGGCAAGGCCGGGCCTGGCAATCGGCGGCGGGCGCATCGCTGACCTTCTCGCTCGGCTTGCCGTTGGCGGCGGCCGACTGGTCGGGCTTGTCGCTCGCGGTCGGCGTCGCACTCGCCGAGGCGCTCGACCCCGCGCCGGCCGACGCGCCCGGCCCGCACATCGGCTTGAAATGGCCCAACGACCTGTGGCTGATGAACGGCCCGCTCGCCGGCAATCCGCACGGCCGCAAACTCGGCGGCATCCTGATCGAGACCGTGGCCGCGGCGGCGCAGCGCCTCGTGATCATCGGCATCGGCCTGAACGTGCTGCCCTTCGAGGTGACCGAAGCCAACACGGGTTTCGCATCGCTGCACGAGCTCGATGCGCCCACCAGCGCGCCGGCCGTGCTCGCCCGCGTCGCGCTGCCGCTGGTGCTGGCACTGCAACAGTTCGAGCGCGAGGGGTTCAAGGCGTTCGCCAAGCGCTTCGCGGCGCGCGACCTGCTGCGCGGCCGCACGGTGCGCACCACCTCGCCCGAAGTGCCCGAGGGCACTGCGCGCGGCGTGTCGGCGCAAGGCGTGCTGCTGGTGCAGTCGGCAACCGGCATCGCCAGCGTGTCGAGCGGCGAAGTCAGCGTGCGGCTCGTGGCCGACGCATGAAAAACTCGCCGTGCTGCGCGCGTTGATCGTCACCCTGCTCCTGGCGAACCTCGCGTTCTTCGCGTGGACGCAAGGCTGGCTCGATGCAGTGGTCGGCGTGCGCTCGATCGGCGACCGCGAACCCGAGCGCCTGCTGCGCGAAGTGCGGCCCGAGCTGATTCGCATCCTGCCCGCCGACGCCGCGAGCGGGGTGGCCGGCGCGACCAACGTGGCCGGCGACACGGCGCCGAACGCCATTGCCTGCTTCGAGGCCGGCCCGTTCGGCGACGCCGAAATCGCAGCGGCCCAAGCCACCGCGCAAACCGCACTGCCCACCGGCAGCTGGGTCACGGTGAAGATCGACCAGCCCGGCACGTGGCTCGTCTACATGGGCCGCTACGCCACGCGCGAGGCGCAGACGAAGAAGGAAGACGAGTTGAAGCGGCGCAAGCTGCCCTATGAAGAAATCGCCGAGCCCCCCGCGCTCGCGCCGGGCCTCGCGCTCGGCCGATTCGACCAGCGAACCGAGGCCGCCACGGCGCTCGATCGGTTCACGCAGCAGGGCATTCGCACCGCGCGGGTGGTCGAACTGGCGCCGGCATCGAGCCGGCATGTGTTGCGTGCCGACAAGGCCGACGCGGCTTTGGCAATGCAGCTCAGTGCGCTGAAGGCCGATGCACTCGGCAGGGGCTTCGTGGCTTGTGCGAGGACTGCAGGCGGTTGAGCAGCGGACCGCGGCGGATGGTCCGGCCGCAGCGATCAGTCTCGCTTCACGCCGTGCCACGGCTCAGCCAACTGAACCGCAACCACTGCGACCAGCAAGCCGAGCAACCAGATCCAACCGACTGCGCCGCCACCGCCGCCGCCGTCAGAACTGGGCGCCGCCATCGACACGATTGCGGCTGGGGCCGCCACGTTCAACGTGACGCTGTTGCTGGCCGTGCTGCCTGCGCTGTCGGTGATCGTCAGCTTCACGACGACCGTGCCGGCCGCGCTCGGTAACAGCGTGGCGCTCGCGGCATTGGTGGCGCTGGTGAAGGTGGCCGGGCCCGAGACCACTTCCCACAAGTAGCCGCTGACCGTTGCGGCGAGACCCGCACGCGAGGCCGAACCGTCGAAGGCGACGGCGCTGCCGACGGTCGCCGCGGTCGAAGCCACACCGATGTTCGCGACCGCGATCGCAACGGCTGCCACCGCCTTGCCGGCATCCAGCATGCCCGCGCCGCAGGTGCTCGTCGTGCAATAGCACTCGGTGGCCTGCGCGGTGGCGGTCGGCGCGGTGCAGGCCATAACGCCGGAACCGGCGCCGGTCGCCGGGAACGCGCGCGCAGTCGATCTCAACGCCGCCAGAACCTGCGCCGGCGTCAGCGTCGGGTTCGCCGACAGCATCAACCCGACCGTGCCCGCAACCAGCGGCGCCGAGAAGCTGGTACCGAGCGACGGATCGGTCGCGCCATCGGTGTAGATCGAGCCACCGGCCGAGTCGGCGATCGGCATGGTCGTGCCCTTGTTGCTCGTGGTCAGCAGCGGGAACAGGCACGGGCCCGTGCTGTTGACGCAATTGCCAGCGGGTGCAGATATCGCGATCTCGAGGCCGAGGTCGGAATAGCCGACCTTGGTGCCTGCATGGCGTACGCCGGCCACCGCGATCACGTCGGTGCAGTTTGCCGGCGTGCCCACGGCAAGGCCGTCGTTGCCCGCCGCCGCGACGACGACGACACCGGCCTTGTTGAGTTGGCGCACCACGTCGAGGTAGCCCGCAGTGCACGCGCCCTTTGCGCCGAGGCTCAGGTTGATAACCTTCGCAGGGCTCGGATTCGCCACCGGCGTGGCGCTCAGCCCGCCGGCCCACAGCATCGCGGCCTGGATGTCGGAGTCGAAGCCGCCGCCCTTGCCGAGCACCCGCACCGGCAACAGCATCACATCACGCCCGACGCTGGCCATGCCGACACCGTTGTTGGTCGAGGCGCCGATCAAGCCGGCCGTTTGCGTGCCGTGCCAGCTGCTCGTGCCCGTGCCCTCGAAGTCGCCGGGGTCGGAGGGGTCGGCGTCGCGGCCATCGCCGTCGTTCGAGATGCTGGCGTCGACGAAGTCATAGCCAGGCAGCAGTTTCGACAGAAGGTCGGGATGGTCTTTGCGCACACCGGTGTCGAGCACGGCGACGACCACCTTGCTGCTGCCGGTCGTAATGGCCCACGCCGCCTCGGCATCGATCGACGCGAGCACGCTGGTCGCATTGACGATGGTGGTGCTCGTCGGCGCGCGCAGATACCACTGGCCGACTGCCGGCGTGATGCTGGTCTGCGGGCCGAAATAAGGATCGTTGGGCGCCGCCAATGCGTGCATGCGGCCATCGACGACGGCGTACTCCACGTCGCTCTCGGCAGAGAGCCGGGCCGCCAGGTCGGCCGACCCGAGGCCGCTGGCCTTCATCACCTGCGCGCGGTCGCCGATCGGACGGCCGTCGGTCAGGCTCAGCCCGAGCCGCGCCGACATCGCCTGCGCGTGCTGCGGCAGCGCAGCGCTGCCGGTGGCCGAGAGCGCCCGCATCATCGGCGACTCGGCCTTGTATTTGACGATGACGCGTGCTTCGGTCTCGGCCGGTGCGGTCGGCGGCGCACGCCGCAGCGGGCCGCGTTCGGCGACGGCGCCGGGCAACGCAGCGGTCGCGCACAGGCACACCCCGGCCAGCAAAAAAACGGCCCAGGCAGGGCGGCGACGGGAGAGGGTCTTCATGCGCGACTCACATAAAAAAACAGGCTCCGGAGGGGCGCCTGTCGGTGATTCCGCTCGATCGAGACGCGAAACTTTGGAACCATGCAGTCAGTGTAGGGGGCCCCACCGGCGCCGCATCGGCGCAAAAACCACGGAAGCGCCGCCGGTATCGAAGAGTTACCGGATCAGCAGCAATGGCGCGGCCGTGCCGCCACCGTCGCCCACCAGGACGGTGTAGGTCGTGCCCGTGGTCAGCGTATTCGTGTAGTTCGGGAAGGTGCCCGAGGTCGACGAACTCAGTGTGAACGTGATCGCCGTCGCCGTCGAAGCACCGGAGCCTCTGACCAATGAGTAGGTCGACGCAGCGCCCTGCGCCACGTTGACGCCGACGCGCGAGCCACCGTTCGCGGTGAGCGTCAAAGCGCCGGTGCTGCCGGTGAGCCCGTTGATGACGCGCAACTTGATGTTCAAGGTGTCGGGCGCGCGGTTGTCGTCGGCCAGCAGCGTTGCCTTGGGGCTGGCCGCGTCACCGTAGACGAGCAGGGTCGCGTCGCCGCCTTGTTGAAGTGCCGTGGTCGGCGAAGTCACCGCTGCGCCGCTGCCAAGGGTCACGTTCACCTTGCTGGTGGCAGGCACCAATGTGTAGAAACCAAGGGCTGGCGACCTGCTGCTGTCGATGGCGATGCCTGCGTCGGTCGTGGCGCTCACTGTCGTGCCACCGGACACGGCGGCTGCGAGCCGCACCCGCGCATTCGGATTGCGCGCCGCGGTGTAGGCGCCCTGCTGGA
>JANLUW010000326.1:0-4054 GCA_031363645.1 Rhizobacter sp.
GAACTCGGCCGCGAGCGCTTCGTCGGGGATGTCTCGGAGGTTGATCGTCATGGGTGCACGTTCGGCGTGGTCACTGTTCCATGCGCCGCTGCCGTTGATCGGCGATGCGGCGCGCTTCGATGCATTGCAGGTGCGACTTCCATTGCGGCGTGTCGCAAGCGCGGCTGAGGCAAGCGGCGCGGGCGAACAGGTTCATGTTGGCGCAAAGTGCAGCGGCACTGGCGTTGCGCGGTGCCACCACCGGTGAAATCGCGGCGGCTCCTGCCGCTGCCGCCGCAGGTGGCTTCGGAGGCGGCGGCGCGGGCGGGCGACTGACCACTCGATGCGGCGGCGCCGGTACGCTCGCTGGCGATGCCGACTCGCGCTGCGCAGCCTCGCGCACCGCGGGTTGGGTCGATTCGACTGCGATCGCAGGCACCGCCGCGAGTGGCGGGGCCGATGCCGGCACGGTGCGCGCCGCGGTCAGCGGCGGTGTGAGCGGCTCTGCGGACGAGTGCGCAGGCGCACCCCACATCGCCCACGCCAGCGCAGCTCACGCAGCCATGCCCAGGCCCGAGGCGGCGACCCAGGTCGATCGCCGCCCAGGCGGCGTGCCGACTGGCGCAGCCGCTGCGGCGCCGGAGATCGGTACATCAGCCCGCCGCGGTGTAGCCGACCGCGTTGCAGCGACTTCTGTCTTGGCCGTCGCACGCGCCGTGTCGTACGGCAGGTTCGGGTCACCGATGACGACGCCATGCCGTTCGGTAGGCGGCGGCGGCGCGACCTCGCCGCGCAGCGCAGCGCGTGTTTCGGCGACGGTTTGCGGGCGGTCGTCTGGCGAAACGGCGAGCAACCAGTCAATCACCGAAAGAAACTGACGTGAGACCGCTGAAATCGCCGATCCCGGCGAGACCGACGCGAAAGGCTCGCCCGGGTTCTGCGCCAGCAACGGAAACGAATCGCGCACCGCGCGCATCACGGCCGGGATCGGCTCCTTGCCGGTCAGCATGAAGTACACGGTGCCGCCGAGCGCGTACAGATCGGTGTAGGCGCCCTGTCGCATGCCCGCATCGTCGGCGTATTGCTCGACCGGCGAATAGTTGGGCTTGAGGATGGCGGTGAGCGACTGCGTGCGGTCGTTCAGCACGCGGCGGGCTGATCCGAAGTCGAGGATCACCGGCTGGCCGTCGGGCAGCAGCAGGATGTTGTCGGGTGCGATATCGCGGTGGTAGACGCTCTCGGCATGCAAGGTTTCCAGCGCGCCGAGCAAGCGGTCGACGAACAGGCGCAGCCAGGCTTCGTCGGGCGGTGCGGGCATCTGGCGCCGCGCTTCTTTGAGCGTTTGGCCGGGGCAGTACTGCATCGCCATGTAGGCCGTGCCGTTGGCCTTCCAAAGGCGGAACACGCGCACCAGTGAAGGGTTGTCGAAACGTGCGAGCAACCGGCCCTCGTTGTAGAAAGAATCGAGCCCGATCCCGAACGTTTGCGCGGCTTGCACCGAGCGCGCCACGACCGCACCCTGCGGGGTGCGACGCGCCAGCGCCGTCGGGATGAACTCCTTGATCGCGACGTAGCGCAACAGCACCTGATCGAGCGCGAGGTAGACGATGCCGAAACCGCCCGCGCCGAGCACGCGCTCGATCTCGAACTCGTCGAGCCGGGAGCCTGGCAGCAAGGCCTCCGGGGCGAATGCTTCAGGGGCGAGCGAGCGATCGAACGGGAGTTCGTCACCGGGCGAGCGGGCATCGGTCTCGCGCGGCGTTTGCATGGCGGAGTTTTCGACGCCGTGAGCTTCGACTGAAGGCGTTCGCCCGACCTGAACGCGATGTGCACACAGGCATCGCGCCGGTTCGGCAATAGTCCGCGCAATGGCCTTGAGCTCGTCAATCCTGGCGACCGATTCTTCACGGCGATATGGTGCAGGCCTCACAGCGCCAGGGGGCATCGATGATCTTCGGCATGAACCATTTCACCGTGCTCGCGCAAGACGAAGCGCGGACGCTCGCGTTCTACGTTGACCTGCTCGGGCTGACCGTCGGGCCGCGGCCCGATCTCGGCTTTCCCGGCGCGTGGCTCTGCGCGGGTGGTGCGCACGCGGTGCTGCACATCGTGTTCGGCGGGCCCCTGCCGGCGACGCGCGCCGGCGTGATCGACCACATGGCTTTCAGCGCCCGCGATCTGCCGGCCGTGAAGGCGCGCTTCGATGCCAGCGGCACGAAGTACGACCTGCGCCAGCAGGCCGAATCGGGCACCTGGCAACTGTTTTGCCACGACCCGAACGGCGCGAAAGTCGAACTCGATTTCGACGCGTCGGAAGCGCTTTGACCGGTCACGCCAACGCGCCGCACCCGGCGCTGCGCTTTCGTTCGGACACACACTGCGGGTAATTCCTCGACCACGCAACTTGCGCGCATCTGCCTGCCGCCGTACTATTTACCGACCGGGCGGTCGAATATGTTTTGCGCCGCATTCGCACCTGCACCCGCACCGTTCGATTCGCCGATCAAGGATTCCATGGCCGAACTCTCACCTCAGCAAACCGCCGACCGCGTCCGTGATGGCATGTTCGCAAACGACCGCGCATCGAAGGCGCTCGGCATGCGCATCGTCGAGGTTTTGCCCGGCACCGCGACGCTCGAAATGACCGTGCGCGAGGACATGCTGAACGGCCATGACCTCTGCCACGGCGGCCTGATCGCCGCGCTCGCCGATTCGGCATTCGCGTTCGCGTGCAACTCGCACGGCGAGCTCACCGTGGCTTCCGGCTTCGGCATCGACTTCATCGCGCCTGGCCGGCTCGGCGACGTGTTGACCGCGCGCTGCCACGAGGTCGCGAAGGCCGGCCGCACCGGCGTGTACGACACCGAAGTGACGAACCAACGCGGCGAGCGCGTCGCAGTGTTCCGCGGGCGCTCACACACCGTCAAGGGCAAGCGGGCGGTGAACGGCTGATCGCGCAAAGCAGGAGACAAGCACGATGACCGCGAACGGCCTGGACCCGATCGAAACCGCGAGCCGCGACGAGATTACCGCATTGCAATTGCAGCGGTTGCGCTCGACGCTGAAACGCGCTTACGACCACGTGCCGCATTACCGCGCTGCATTCGATCACAAAGGCGTGCACCCGGCCGACCTGAAACAGCTCGCCGACCTCGCCAAGTTCCCGTTCACGGTCAAGAAAGACCTGCGCGACAACTACCCCTTCGGCCTGTTCGCGGTGCCGCGCGAACAGGTCGTGCGGTTGCATGCGTCGTCGGGCACGACCGGCAAGCCGACGGTGGTGGGCTACACCGCGAACGACATCTCGAACTGGGCCGATCTGGTGGCGCGCTCGATCCACGCGGCAGGCGGCCGAGCCGGCGACATCATCCAGGTCGCCTATGGCTATGGCCTGTTCACCGGCGGGCTCGGCGCGCACTACGGTGCCGAACGATTGGGCTGCACCGTGATCCCGATGTCGGGCGGGCAGACCGAAAAGCAGATCCAGCTGATCCAGGACCTGCAGCCGAAGATCATGATGGTCACGCCGAGCTACATGCAAGTCATCATCGAAGAGATGGCGCGGCGCGGCATCGACGCGCGCGAAACCTCGCTGAAGATCGGCATCTTCGGCGCCGAACCGTGGACCGAAGCGATGCGCCGCGAGATCGAGGGCAAAGCTGGCATCGACGCGGTCGACATCTACGGTCTGAGTGAAGTGATGGGCCCGGGCGTGGCGAGCGAGTGCGTTGAAACCAAGGACGGCCCGGTCGTATGGGAAGACCACTTCCTGCCCGAGATCATCGACCCCGAGACCGGACACGTGCTGTCCGATGGCTCAGAAGGTGAGCTTGTCTTCACCTCACTGAGCAAAGAAGCGTTGCCGATGATCCGCTACCGCACACGCGACTTGACGCGCTTGCTACCGCCCACCTCGCGCGCGTTCCGGCGCATCGGAAAAATCGTCGGCCGCAGCGACGACATGCTGATCATTCGCGGCGTCAACGTCTTCCCGACCCAGATCGAGGAGATCGTGCTCGCACACGCCGAGCTCTCGGGGCAGTACCAGCTGCACGTGAGCCGCGACGGGCTGCTC